>DASQJI010000619.1:0-13077 GCA_035631175.1 Parafilimonas sp. | reverse complement strand
ACGATCGATCCTTCAAATTACTATGGTATAACGGTCGCCAACGGAATGATCGGTATTGTTTCGTCTCCTGAGCCATTCAAGGTAAAAGATGTTGTTCTTGCAGGTGCATATGATCTGTATGGTCGTGGTCGCGTAAGCAATTTCCTCCGCAGTTTCAACTTATTGAATATGTGGCTTGAAATTGATAAAAAGCGACTTGATCGGAAATCTGTCTCAAACTTTACTCAGCACATCGATATGCGTCATGGCGCGTTCACGACATCCTTTGATTACGCAGACAAGGCTTCCGTGACGTACACGTATTTCGCCCTGCGGCATCTGCCCTTTACCGTGCTAATGAACGTGACCATTACGGCTAAGAGCGATATCAACTTTACAGCAGCAAGCGTGATGGAAGCGCCTGACGCTTTGCGGGACGTGGAAAATTATTACAACGAAATTGATCGGCCGCATACAACTATATCATTGCTTACATCATCTGCAAAATCGCCGACAGGGAAGTTACTGATGTGCGCATCAAACAGTTTTTTGTTCGAAGAACCACATGGGAGTGAACCGAACGTGATCCATGAAATGTGGGACAACAATATGCACCTGATGAAGTTTTCAAAAACTATTGCTAAAGGCACAACGTATACTTACTCGGTTGTCGGTTCTTCGATTACATCCGCGCATCACCAGGATCCATTGAATGAAGCCGAGCGCATGACCATTTTTGCAAAACTTGAGGGCAAAGAGCGTTTGATGAATTTTCACAACAAGGCGTGGGATAGCTTATGGACAAGCGATATTGTGATTGATGGAGACCCTCAATCGCAGCAGGATATACATAGTATGTTGTATCACTTATATTCTTTTTCACGTGAAGGAACGGGTTATTCGCTATCGCCGATGGGTTTAAGTGGCTTGGGTTATAACGGCCATGTGTTCTGGGATGCGGACTTATGGATGTTTCCTGCATTACTTGTCATGCATCCGGATCTCGCGAAAAACATGGTTGAATACCGCTATGACAGGCTGGAAGAAGCGAAACGTAATGCTTTTTCGCATGGGTATAAAGGCGCGATGTTTCCATGGGAAAGTGCGGAAACCGGCGTTGAGGAAACACCGGTATGGGCGTTGAGTGGTCCGTTCGAACATCACATTACTGCAGATGTTGCGCTCGCTGCATGGACCTATTATTGTGCAACACAAGACAAAGAATGGTTACGCGAAAAAGGATGGCCGATCCTTTCGGCCTCGGCAGACTTTTGGGCGAGCCGCGTCGAACGAAATGGGCCGGGGCAATACGATATAAAAAACGTGGTGGCTGCCGATGAGTGGGCGGAAAATGTCGACAACAATGCATTCACTAATGCTTCGGCTATTGCAAATCTGAAAGCAGCAATAAGCGCTGCAAAAATTCTTGGTGTGAAGGTGAACAACGACTGGCAAAATGTTGCGGATAATATTCCCATACTTAAACTTGACAATGGGGTGACAAAAGAATATTCAACGTACAAAGACACGACGATCAAACAGGCGGACGTAAACTTACTTGCGTATCCTTTAAAGCAGATAACTGATGCGGCACAAATAAAACGGGACCTGGAATTCTATAGTGCAAAAGTTCCCGAGTCGGGTACACCGGCAATGACACAGGGAATATTCGCATTGCTTTATGCAAGATTGGGTGATGGTGAAAAAGCGTATCATTGGTTTAAAGATGCGTACGAGCCAAACTTGAATCCCCCGTTTCGCGTGATCGCTGAAACGAAACATGGGACCAATCCATATTTTGCCACTGGAGCCGGCGGCATTTTGCAGGCAGTGCTGATGGGCTTTGGCGGACTCGATATAACACCAAACGGTATTGTGCAAATAAAAAGTACATTGCCCCCGGGATGGAAATCGCTCACTTTAAAAGGTATTGGCCCCGAAAACAAAACGTACGTAATAAAATAATCCGGTTTTTTAGTGAATGTGAATTATTTGTAAGTAACTATTACACTTGTTATATAAAGCTTGCGTATCTTGATGTTTTTATTTTAATAAGTTCTATTATTGACTCTTTAAATTCTAATCAATTATGGCAAAAGCAAAAAAAGCTGCAAAAAAACCAGCAAGAAAACCAAACGCGGCATTCATGGCCCCGCTCAATCCAAGTGCTCAATTAGCTGAAGTAATTGGCAACAAACCGGCGCCAAGAACTGAGATCGTTAAAAAGATCTGGGACTACATTAAGAAAAATAACCTGCAGGACAAAAAGAATAGACGCATGATCAATGCGGATGCAAAATTGCGCCCCTTATTTGGAAAGGAGCAAATATCCATGTTTGACCTGGCTAAGATCGTGAATCAGAATGTGAAATAATTGCTGCATTCAGGAGCGATTGGCTTGTTACAGGCATTTCCATACAGCATCTAAAAACCATTTCTTCGAATCATAAAAATGCTTAACCGGTGCGAACCCGGTGAGCGTTGCTATCTCATCCGTGACCGATGCGGAGTATTTCGTTGAGATCTCCATATAAATGGTTTCGTTCTCTCCAAAATCAATGTAGTCTGTATCGCCGATAAATACACGTTGTTTGCAGGTGCTTACAAGATAACTTTTACATTCACCGCTCTCAGGGTTATATACGGGGAAATGTTTGAACTGCGCCGTAACAAAATCGGCGTTCAGTTCACGGTTGATCCGTTTCAATAAATTCAAATTGAACTCTCGTGTAATGCCTGCACTATCGTTGTAGGCATTTAATATTATCTGTGGGTCCTTTTTAAGATCAAAGCCCGCGAATAACAGGTCACCCGGCGAAAGACATCCGTTCACCTGCCGGCAGAATGTTATTGATTCGTCTATCGTCATATTGCCGATATTGCTTCCCATGAATAACACCACTTTTTTTCTTTTTGACAGCACATTTGCTTCTTTCAGCATGGCGAGATATTCTCCGTTCAAACCGCGCACCTGGAGGCCAGGTAGTTTCCCCGGCAGATCATATTCAAGCATCGATATTACATTCGAAGAAATGTCGATCGGGTAGAAGGTAAAGCGAACTTTTCTGTTGACGAGTTCTTCGAGGAGAAAAAGCGATTTTGTGCAGTCGCCCGGGCCCAATTCTATGAGATCAAATTCGTCCCCCTTGTTGATAAAAGTATCAACGATCGACGCCGCTTTTTTTTGCATGATCTCCATTTCACAATTGGTGAGGTAGTATTCATCGCACTGCATGATCTGTTGAAACAATTTATCGCCACTCTCATCGTAAAAATATTTTGAGTCGAGGTATTTTGGATTCGCATGAAGACCTTCCATTACATCTTTGTAAAATAGAGTTTTGCGTTTAGAAAGCGTTGAAGTGTTCATGATGGTGCTTTTGAGATGTTTATTTAGCGAGACGTATGCCGGTGTATTGCCACCTTAATGGCGGATGGAAAAAATTGCGATAAGTGATCCGGCTGTGGCCCGGTGGCGTAACCTCAGATGCGCCTCTCAATACCTTTTGGTTAACCATAAATTTCCCATTGTACTCGCCAATCGCTCCCGGTGCTTTCGAAAATCCGGGGTATGGCAAATATGCGCTTTCCGTCCATTCCCAGCGTTTGCCCCAATCGAATTTCTGCGCCGCTGCTTCCCACTCTGCTTCCGTAGGCAAACGCAAATTGCACCAGGCAGCATAAGCGGATGCTTCATAAAAGCTAACATGACAAACGGGTTCATCCCAATCGACAGGCTGTAACCCGTTCAATGTATAGTTAAACCATTTGCCGTCAATCTTATGCCAATACATGGGCGCTTCGACCTGAAAATTCTTAACCCAATCCCAACCTTCCGCATGCCAGTATTGGTAAGACTTGTAACCGCCGGCGTTCATGAAATCAAGATATTCTCTGTTCGTAACAAGACCATCACAAATCGCATATTCATCAAGGAAAACTTTGTGTCGCTTCAGCTCATTGTCAAAACAAAATCCGTCACCCTCATATCCAATCTCAAAAACACCTTCATTTATTGTTATCCACTCGTTTTTCGATGGCGATGATTTCGATCTTTCTTTTGTCGAAAGGGCAGGGAACAAAGGATTATTTCCTAAGATATATTTGATATCCGTACACAATAATTCCTGGTGTTGTTCTTCGTGGTTTAGACCGAGAAGAATGAGTGAGGAGAGTTCATGATTCAACTCTCGTGCTAAGAATTTTTCCATGGCCCGGTCCACATGCTCACGATATTTATATATGTCTGCAACGGAAGGTCTGCTTAAATTTCCCCTGTCGGTGCGGATCACTCTTGCGCCTGCAGCCTCATAATAGCTGTTGAAAACGTAATTATAGTTGGAATTGAATTCAGAATAAGTGTCGGCATATTGTTTCAAAACAAACGCTTCCCAAAACCAGGTCGTGTGACCTAAATGCCATTTGGGTGGGCTCACATCAACGATCGGTTGAACTACATAATCTTCTGTTTGAAGATCCGCACAAATGTCGGTAGAGCGTTTTCTGACCTTGTTATATTGTTCAGTTAAATTCATGATCGTTTAGTGTGTTTCAACATAGTTTGCCAACTGCGATATAGAATGAATGTTCAGTTCATCGCTCTCGTGCCTTCTCATCATCAGTGCATATGCGTTATTAAAGCCAATCGGTTTTAACCAGGTAAGATTATATTTTTCGTTGAATTGCTGTGTTACATAATTGTAAACACTATCCCGGTTTTGTATCAATTCGTTTACAGTTGTGGACGGCGGTTGAAGTATCGCTAACAGGCCGGTGCCGGTGTATTCAGGATACATGTCTATCTGGTTATTTGTAAGCGCGTCAAAACAAATTTTCGTTCCTCCCAATCCGGTTTTCGTCTGGGTGTTTAAGTCGGTGTAACCCTTAATCAGCATGGAGTACATGTTTACGAGTATGTATTGCTCGCCAAAAATTTTGGAACCGAGCCGTATCGTTCCCTGGTCACCTTTTCTCGCCGGTTTATAAAGCTTATTTTGAATAAGAAAATTTCTTGCCACATTTTCCGGTGACTGCTTTTCCTCGTCCACTTCATAGTTTAGCTCAGTCATTATCGAATCATTGATGGTGCCCGATAACAAGTTAAGGACATTTTGAATTTCAGGGTATTTTTGCAGAACATCATTTCTAATCAGCGGCGCTGCATAGTAGGGCGGAAAGATGGTCTTATCGTCATTTAGAACAACAAGGTCGAATGCTTTCAATCGACCATCGGTGCTATATCCGCTGATCACATCCAACTTTTTATCATATGCTGCTTTATACATCACGGCGTCACTAATAACAACAGTGCGCATGTTTAGTTTATAAGTCGACTTCAGCCCAAGATAACCGTCCTGCCTGCCCATGAACTCGGGAGTAAATCCGGCAAGCAAACTGTTTTTATCAAGCGAAGGCAGCACATAAAAAGATGACAGCAACAAAATAATTAACGGAAATAACCATATCGCGGTTCTCAGCTTTCTTAGATTAATTTTCTGAACACGTGACAGCAGAAAATCAAAAATTATTGCAAGCAAGGCAGCCGGGATCGCACCTGCCAGGATCATATTCGTATTGTTTAGTGCAATACCACCGAAGATAAACTCACCCAGCCCCCCGGCGGCGATGTATGCGGCCAGGGTCGCAACGCCTACATTGATAACCGTCGCAGTCCTAATTCCTGCAAGGATAACAGGCATTGCAAGCGGTAACTCCACCTTTGTTAATACCTGACTGCTGCTAAAACCCATCGCTGTAGCGGCTTCGCGCACGCTCGGATCAACTTCTTTAATACCTGTATACGTGTTTCTGATGATTGGCAGCAAAGCGTAAAGGAACAAGGCAGTTATTGCTGGTAATGGACCAATTCCAAGTAACGGTATCATAAACCCAAGCAAAGCGATACTGGGAATTGTTTGTAAAACACCCGCAATATTTAAAATGATGCCTGCAGCTTTTCGCTTTTTCGCGATTAGAATTCCCAGGGGCAAGCCTATTAATACTGCGATAAGCAAAGAAATAAATGTAAGGCCAATATGAGCGATTGTCTGATCGAGCAATTTGCCCGATTGCTCGCTGATAAATTCCCAGAAGCTTTGTTTTTGCTCCATCTAGCTCTTTTTAAAATCGCTGAATGCTGATAACAACGCACCGTATCCCGCCTGTTTGATTTGATCGTCGTTCCTGATGTGCACTACAGTTTTTTCGATATCAGTTGTGTTTGAGATGAATTCAAATGCCTGCCAAAGATTATGTTGGCCGTTTAGTTGATGCACTGAGTTATCCTCCGGCATGCTGCTGCCCAAATATGGCCACAACATGCGGAGTGTAACAGATCTGTATTCGAGCTGCAGACGTTGCTCATCAAAAAACTGTTTTACATATTCATTGGCTGGTTTGAATAACAGGTCGGCAGGTATTCCGATCTGTACGATCCTTCCTTTATCCATCAGGCAAATTCTGTCGCCCAATTCAAAAGCTTCCTGTACGTCGTGTGTAACGAGAACGATCGTCTTCTTTTTAAATTCTTCCAGGTTTTTAAAATCGTTACGCACATTCGTCCGCGTGATCGGGTCAAGCGCCCCGAACGGTTCATCCATCAACAGGATAGGAGGGTCTGCAGCAAGCGCCCTTGCAAGGCCCACTCTTTGCTGTTGCCCACCACTTAATTGCTGGGGATAGGTGGAGAAATATTGATCGGGTGAAAGATGAAGTTTTTCAAGCAATTCAATAGTGCGTTGTTTTATTTTTTCTTTGCTCCATTTGAAAAGGTTCGGAACAACGGCGATATTTTCCGCCACCGAATAATGTGGAAACAAACCCGTGTTTTGAAGCACATACCCGATATTTCGTCTCAATACTTCCCGCTGTTGCTCGAGAACGTTTTTATTGTTGATGAATATTTCACCTGAGCTTGGTTCAATAAGGCGGTTGAGCATCTTAAGGGTTGTGGTCTTTCCACATCCACTGGTGCCAAGTAACACGAGATTCTCACCTTCATCAACGGTAAAAGAAATATCATCGACCGCGGTTTGCCGCGCAAAATTTTTCCTTAGGTGTTTTACGGTTATCATTCGACCGAAAAGAATAAATTATTGAGAGATTCTGCATACAGCGGGTGTGCGAATATTGCCGTTTTCAGCGTTTCAAAGGTGAGGCCACCCATCATTGCGATCTCAAGCATACTCATCATTTCTCCTCCCTGTTCTCCCAATACAGCCGCGCCTAAAATTTTTTTTGTGTCAGCGTCGATAATTGCTTTCATGAATCCTCTTGTTTCGCTCGTTTCGATCGCTCTTGCGATATAATTCATTGGCAATTTCGCAACCTTGATGTTCATCGCTTTCTTTCTTGCATCCTGTTCGCTGAGTCCGATCCTTCCTAATTGCGGGTCGGTGAACATGCAGTACGGTACCAGTCTTCCGTCCGTGCTTTCATTACCGTGTTCAAAAAGATTTTTATAGATGATGAGATGGTCGTGATACGAAATATGAGTAAACTCCGGGCCACCCTTCACATCACCCAACGCGTAGATGTTTTCTGATGTCGTTTCAAGTTTGTTGTTTACTATGATGTGGCCTCTCTCATTTACTTCAACGCCGGTTTTCCTGAGGTTCAGTTTGTCCGTGTTAGGTGTTCTTCCGGCGCCAATTAAAGTATGCGAGCCGGTAAAAACCTTTTCCTCGTCTTTGATTTTCACGGTGACGGAGACGCCATTATCTGATCGTGATATTCGCCTGGTATCGCAACCGGTATAAATTTCGATTCCCTCGTCTTCGAGGATCTTCCTGATCTCATCCGCAATATCTTCATCCTCTCTTGCCAGAAAACGGTCAGCGTGCTCCAGGATGGTGACCTTGCTGCCAAACCGCCGAAACATTTGGCCAAATTCCAGCGAAATATAACCACCACCTATCGCTATCAAATGCTCCGGAATTTCTTGTAGTTCCATTATGCTTGTTGAAGTCAGAAAATCAACTTGATCGAGCCCTTCGATCTTTGGAATAGAAGGCCTGGCACCGACGTTGATAAAAATTTTCTCTGCTGTGATTCTTTCTTTATTCCCGTTACCTAACGTGATCTCCAGTTCCTTATTGGCCGTAAATGTTGCGTCACCATAGATCAGTTCAACATTTTTTACTTCAAGCAGCCCTTTTTCGGAACTGATACGAAAGGATTCAACCACCTGTTGTTTGCGGTTATAAACAGCGGCCATATCAACGGAAAAGCCATTAAGACGTAAGCCAAATTCTTTCGCCCGCCCAGCCAGATACGCAATTCGTGCGGATGCAACCATAGTTTTCGTTGGCGTGCAGCCGTCGTTGATACAAGTTCCGCCAGCCCACCTTCGCTCGATGATGGCCGTCTTCAGTCCCTTGTTACCGAGTTTCTTCGCAAGCGGTGTCCCGCCCTGCCCGGAGCCTATTACGATAGCATCATAAGATTTCATAATACACCTTTAATATCAACCGAATATCAGCTTTTGAACACTCCGAAACTGTCATTGTATTTACAATTTAAGTAAATAAATATTGATGCAACAGAACATAAATTTTTTGTGTCTTGTAATTAATATTATAATTTGCCCCCGACAACTTGCGTGAAAAAGCTTGCGGCAATATCATTACTCCTTCTTCTGCTATTCAATTTTGTGGGATACAGATTATTGTTTTATGCATTACAACAGCAGGCCGATAGGCAATTAGAAGCACAGCTTGATAATGAGGCATACAACGACCAGGACCTGGTTACTATTACCGTCCCACTTTCTTTACCCTACCTAACTAACTGGAAGGATTTCGAAAGAACGGATGGCGAAATAAAGCTGGATGGCAAAATCTACCACTACGTAAAACAAAAAGTTTACGAAGGACAATTGATCTTGATGTGCTTGCCCGATGAACAAAAGACGCATCTTGAAAATGCCAAAGATGATTTCTTCAAGCTTGCGAATGAGCTTATAAACAATGCGCCCTCGCAAAAAAAATCAGGCGATAATAGTATTGTAATGAAACTCGTCATCAGCGATTACGACAAGCTTCAAACGGCCTCCAGTTTTTTCTTTTCAAATAATATAAATACGGTGTTCTCGAATCATTCATCACCAGCCCTGTCACCGGGAAAAGGCTTCACGCCCGAACAACCTCCGGAAGCCTAAGCCACTTCATTATTTATCTATTTCTCTGCCTGAATGAGTAGCACCTTAATGTGCACAGTTATTCGTTTAACTGTTCAAAATTCAATTTTTTTAAACCGTTATTTATTTTAAACAACAAAATGCAACCATTGATAACTGGTAAATTAATTACCTGCACTTTACTATTTGCTCTGATTCAATTTTATGCTGAAGCCCAAACCGATGCTGATGCAATTATGATGGGCAAACAAAACTTCTGCTTAGGCCCGATGTACGGCCACAGTAGCTGGAAAAACTACTGGGAGGGAACTTTAAAGAGAGACAACCTCAACCTGGGAACTGTATCTGCAAACATGTACAGTATTATGGGCAATTATGGTATTACCAATAAGCTGAACTTTCTTTTTGGTGTGCCGTATATTTCTACCAAAGCATCTGCTGGAACGATGCACGGTGATAATGGTATCCAGGACCTATCATTATGGCTTAAGTGGATGCCGCTCGAAAAGAAAATTGGCAAATCGGTTGTGGCAGTATATGGGGTAGGCGGTTTCAGTACACCATTGACCGGTTATTCGGGAGATTATCTTCCTCTCGGTATCGGTTTACACAGCACAAACTTGTCAGCGCGACTCATCGCAGATATTCAGCACGGCGATTTTTTTGCAACCGCGTCGGGCACTTATAGTTACCGAAACAATGTAACCATTAACCGGAATGCATATTACACAACTGAAATGCATTACACCGATGAAGTGGAGATGCCTGACGTTGCCTCTTTCCAGTTCAGGACCGGTTACCGCACGATGCGCTGGATCGCTGAAGCGATAATTGATAACAATAACACGTTAGGCGGTTTTGACATACGTCGTAATGATATGCCTTTCCCGAGCAATAAAATGAACTGGACCTCCGCGGGTGTGAACTTTAAATATACGTTCAAAAAAGTGCCGGGATTATCTCTTACCGGAGGCGGCAGTTATGTGCTAACGGGAAGGAACGTAGGGCAAGCGACTCAATTCAACGGAGGAGTATTTTACATTTTCAATTTTGCGAAGCCGGCGAAAGATAAAGCTGGCGTCGAACACTCTTGCAAGCTTTGCGTAAAACCATAACTTATGAAATATCAAATCAAACTCATGAAAAAATTAATTTCTTTTATAATTCTATTATCTGTACCTATCATTTATTATTCGTGTAGTAAAGAGATACATGGAACTACCGACAATCTCCGGCCGTTGCAACCTGGTTCTCTTGATATTGATGCCGGCAGCTGGAAACCGGTGCTGCTCTCGCGCGTAGACACGTTTTCAGTTGCCGTTCCCCCGCTGACTAATTCACCCGCATACATTGCTGACCTGAATGAAATAAAAGCATACCAGCAGAACTTGTCTTCAGAACAACGATCCAAGGTCAGCTACTGGGCCGCAGGCGGTGTATTAAGGTGGAATGAGCTTATGCGCGAATTGGTGGCGAAGCATAATTTACCTGCCTATCAGAATGAAGATGGGACCTACCCGATTCCGAATTCACTGAATCCCTTCAATTATCCGCAGTTCCCTTTTTCTAATCCGCCTTATGCAGCGCGCGCATACGCTTATGTAAGCGGTGCTCAATATGACGCATTGATTGCATGTTGGCATTATAAAGCGTTATATAAGCAGCCTGCACCATACAAAGTCGATTCTATGGTTGTTGCCCTGAATGGAAAGTCAGATCTGCCCTCTTATCCTTCTGAAGCCGGCGTGCTTGCAGGCGTTACAGCTGAAATGATGAAACTGTTATTTCCAACTGAAATCGCTGCCATTCAGCAGAAACTCGAAGAACAGGAATTGGCAACGATAGAAAGTGGTACCGCTACACGTACTGATATTAAAGCTGGTGAAGCGCTGGGTCGTTCAATTGCACAAGTCTTTATCGCGAGAGCAAAAACTGACAATGCGTCTAAAGCAGTCGGCACCCCTGAGCAATGGGCGCAACTTGACAGTACATGCCGCGCCAAAGGCGAAATACCGTGGCATAGTTTGGAAGATCCAACCCGTCCTCCTATGCTGCCATTTTTCGGAAACGTGAAACCATTTTTGTTCGACTCACTTACGGTGATTTCTCTTCGGCCGCAGGCGCCTCCATCAACGCATAGTGCCGAAATGCAAAATCAGGTTGATGAAGTTTACAATTACACAAAGAACCCCACGCAGGAGCGTACGCGCATTATTCAGTTTTGGGCGGATGGTGCGGGCACCTACACACCACCTGGTCACTGGAATTATATAGCCTGCCAGGATTTTCTTGATGAAAATTACAGTGAAGTGCGCTGGGCGCGAAATCTTGCATTGCTAAATATGTCGATGATGGACGCAGCAATCGTCTGCTGGAACACGAAGTATTATTGTTACTATCCCAGGCCCTCGCAGATGAACCCGCAAATTAAAACGCTGACCGGCATGCCGAATTTCCCGTCGTATATGTCGGGACATTCTACATTCAGCGCGGCGGCCGCATCTATATTAGGACATATCATTCCATCGCGCGCAGGTGCATACGATGCGATGGCACAGGAAGCGTCGATGTCAAGACTGTACGGTGGAATACATTATCACATGGATTGCGATGCTGGTTTGGAAACCGGTGAAAAAATTGGCGGTTATGCGATCAGCCGTGCAAAAACGGATGGCGCCGAATAAAACTGATCTTATGTTTTTGTCTCATAATACAAGCAAGACGCTGTTAGTCTTAACAGGGTCCTTTTTTAGAATTAAATAAGAATTGAAAATGAAAAGAGTTGTTTTGTTTGGTTTGATGTTGATGATGAGCTGTGCTTTCCTCTGTTCATGCAACAAAAAAGATTATAAGATGGTAACGCATGATCCGGATCTCTATTGTAAAGCCATGCACGAGCTCAACTACGTTATCATTTATGACATATTCACGCCTCCGGTCGCCTCCCGCATTTTTGCATACTCTAATCTCGCGGCTTACGAGGTGCTTGCAAAAGATGGTACTCACTACGGTTCATTGCAGGGGAAAATAAAATCTTTAAGCAGCATTCCTTCGCCAGCTAAGCCTGATAAAATTGATTTTCCTTTTGCATCGATCGTTGCCATGACAAAAGTTGGCAGGCAACTCACCTTTTCCGAGGACAGAATGGACGCACTTATCGATTCGATAAAAAACCTTGCACGCAATACGAACATGACCAAAGAAATGTTCGATAGTTCTGTTAGCTACGGGAGTGCCGTGGCGGACTCCATTTTATCGTGGGCAAAAAAAGATAATTATGCGAAAACGAGGGGTGCAAAATTTACAGTTACAGGTTTGGAAGGCCACTGGACGCCTACGCCCCCAGGTTACTTTGACGCCGCAGAGCCGAAATGGATGACCATTCGTCCACTGGTGCTCGATTCGGCAAATATGTTCCCAATGCCCGGACTGCCGCCATTCAGCAAAGACTCCGGCAGTGCATTTTATAACATTGTGAAGCAGGTGTATGATACAGTGAATGCATTAAACGATACGCAAAAATGGATCGCCAATTTTTGGGATTGCAATGGATTCAAAATGCACCAGGAAGGTCATGTGATGTTCGCGACGAAAGCAATGACTCCCCCGGGCCACTGGATGGAGATAATCGGAACAGTTTGTATGGACAAGAATGCAGACTGGTATCAAACCGTTTATAATTACACGGGTAGTTCAATCGCGATGTTCGATGGTTTTATCGCATGCTGGTGGACCAAGTATCATTGGGATATTATCAGGCCTGAGACGTATATCAATTTATATATCGATCAAAACTGGAAACCTTTTTTACAAACGCCGCCTTTTCCCGAATACAATAGCGGCCATTCCGTCATCTCTGCTGCCGCGGCACAGTTTCTTAACAGGGTGTATGGAAATAATGTGGCGTTCCTGGATTCTTCCGAAAGAGATTGGAGCTATCCGGATAGAAAATTTAATTCATT
>DASQJI010000618.1:0-10191 GCA_035631175.1 Parafilimonas sp. | reverse complement strand
GTTGCGTTTACCGGCGTTACCGATTCAACACTCAGATCATCACCGATCACATTTGATGCTTTGCCAACAGATAAAATATCCGGGTTTTTCAGGAGTTCATTTTTTATAATATCAGGATTAGTGACAACTTTTTCTTTGAATTTCCCATACAACTTTGCCACCACCACCTGGTCTTTATCAAAACCGAGCTGCTTATTATTGAACAATTGCATCTGTTGATATATCAGTATTGTTGACGTTATTAGCAAGCCCGAAACAACAAACTGGAACACGACGAGGCTTTTCCGCAACGCAATAGCCGGAGACCTGGGATTTTTTGATTTCAACGAGTCGATGGGCTGAAAACCGGAAATAAAAACTGCCGGGAAAAGACCCGATATTAAGCCAACAAAAACAATAATGCCAATAAAAATAAACATGTTTGACGAGGAGAATAGATCAAGGAACGTGATATGCTTTCCTGCAATTGTGTTATAAAAAGGAAGCGCAACCTCGTATATCATTACCGCAACCACGGCTGCCAAAAATGTAAGCAAAAACGCTTCGCCGATGAACTGAAAAATGAGTTGCCGTTTTTTTGCACCAAGTATTTTTCGAATACCAACTTCTTTCATGCGTTTTAAGGCCTGCGTAGTAAAAAGATTAATGAAGTTCACGCAGGCGATGATGAGTATCATTACTTCAACTGCAATAAAAATATAGATGTAAATGATGCTGCTGTTTGGACCCATTTCCTGTATAAGGTCAGAGTGCAGGTGAATGGCAGTTAACGGTTGAAACCTTGCCGAGGAAGCATCTTCTTCTGCTGCCTGTTTGGTATCAAACATCCCTTCCTGGTATTTTAAATAAAACGCCTTTAATCTTGCTTCGGCTTTGTGAATGTCTTCTTTGTTGTTAAACAGAACATACGTCCAGCCAAACATCCAACCCCTGCTTCCTATCCAGTCAGGCGGGACATATTTATAAAACGTCGGCATTGACACCAGGTAATCAAACTTTAAATGCGTGTTTCCGGGCAAATCTTCAATCACCGCACGCACCCACAGTTCTTGATTATCACCGAACGTGAGTTTCTGGTTTAACGGGTTATTGTTGCCAAAAAGCTTTTCGGAAAGGCTTTTTGTAAGCACTACTGCAGATGGCTCACTTAATGCCGCCACGGGATTCCCTGCAACAGTTTTAAAATCGAATACCTCAACCGAAGAAGAATCAGCAAAAAGTCCTGTGCTTTCCGTTTGTTTTCCCTGTTCTGTGCTTACGACGTTGGTTCCGGCTTCAGCAAACCGGGCGGTACTTTTTATCTCCGGAAAAGCTTTCATCATTTCCGCTGCAAGTGGTGGTGATGATTTTGACCATTCCGTGGTAACCATCCGGTAAATGCGATCGTGTTTCGGAAAATTTTTGTCGTAGCTCAGCTCTTCCCTAATATGCAGTGAAAGCAGTAATCCGCAGGAAATGCCCAACGCTAAACCAACAAGGTTAAAAAGGCTGTATAGCTTTTGCCTGAATATGTTTCTGATGGCGACTTTGAAAAAATTTTTCATGAAGCTTGTTTATGGAGAATTATTTTCAGAAAAATTAGCCTACGACCAATCTCATGAGTCAAACCCTGTCATTGCTGCCCCTCACGCAACCTTGCGATCGTACCACCGTTTACTTCCTGTATCCTCGTTGCGCATGAATCCTGTATCAATTCAAAAGACACCGAATCTTCAGTATAGAAATTTAGTTTGTACTTCCCGGCAGTTTGAATGCCGCAGTTGGCGTCATACATGTAGAGGGTATCGTTGTACTGTTTGTAGGCACCCTCATTCTCTGTTTGGCCGTTCACGCTAACCCTAAACGTTCCGTCGAGATTGAAGTCGACCAATATCTTAGAACCGGGTGCACCGTCCCTTGAGATCCAATGACCCGCAAGCGAATGATCATACGTGCTAAATGAACAGAGGATACACATAACGCAACCAGAGAACGACAAGAATTTTTTCATAAACGCATACTTACATAATAAATATTTTTAGCCCCTTCACTTTCATCTCTCCGAATGAACATCGTAATATCATTCACTCACTTCGTAACGATGCAACCGGGTTTCCCAACGCTGCTTTCACTCCGTGAGAACCTATTGTGCGTAATGCAATTTTGAAATGATGTTTTATCATGAAAATTTTCATTCCGTTTTCAACGACCCACCCGAGCTTTCGCGAGACCGTTTCGTCAATAGATTATATCATTGTTCAGACCTAATATGCTATGTGCGCTTTTCAACAGCGCGTATTACTTTTCCATAATAATCATCTGAGCTAATGTTTTTGGCAGCCTCGGTGATCTTTTTCTTCAGCGTTTCACTGGCCGGCATTTTATCTGCGATCATCATTAGTAACTCTGCCTCGTAATAATCAGAGTGCATTTTTCCTGCGTACTCTATCAGCGTGCTCCACGCCGATTCATCTTTAATATCTTCATCTACCAGGCTTGTAAGAATAGAGTACTTATAATAATCGCTCGTCATGTTCTCCATAGCTTCGATCGTTTGTGAATAACGGTCGATGTTAAGCGATTTATTTTTCAATGCTGTAGTGATGATCTCCGCTTTATAATAGTCGCTGCTCATGCTTCCTGCTATCTTCATAACATTAGCGAACCTGTCGTTTGAAATATCGTTATTATTTGAAAGCTTCGTCAATACTTCCGCCTGGTAATAGTCAGACTTCATATTCTTTACAATAGCCAGGACCTGGCTGAACTGTTTTTCGGTAAGCTTTGTATTCAGTATTTTATTTACAGTGTTGGTTTGGTAGTAGTCCGACGTCATGTTACTTACAACTTTAAGATAAGCGTCTGATGCAGATTCTTCAGAAAGGAATGAACTCATAACGCCATCTAACAGCTCGGCCTTATAATAGTCACTGGTTAAATATTGATCGATCTTATCGAGCAGTGCAACCATTTCATTCTTTGAAAGCTTTTGCTCTTTTAGCAGGTACGAGAGATATATTTCCCTTACATAATCGCTTTCAAAGTGTTCTACTTCGTCCAATACGCCGCTTGTACCTTTTTGAGCATAGATCCTTCTCACCCGGTTATCAGCATCAACGCCATAATTAATAAGTAATCGTACAAAGTCTTTAATGAGAACTTTATCGCCTTCACTCAAATTCGTTTTTCTATTATCATTGATCGTGTATACCAGGTTTCCCTGCGCGTCATTTTCTACTTCAATGGTCTCATTTTTCTTTCGATAAAAAATTGATCCGTCTCGTGACAGTTCTGCAATACTGTTATCATCATCCGCCAGTTTAACATCGCCTTTGATCGTGAGGCTTACCTGTTCTGAACTGTTTTTTATTTTTAAAGTAAATTCATTGTCGTTCTTTGAGTAAGAAACCTCATCGTGCTGCGCGTACATAGTGGTAACACATGTACAACATAAGAGTAAGCTTAAAAGGATTGTTTTCATTGTGTCAATTTTATTTATTCCGGATCATCTTTTTATAAATCAAACCACTCCGCCCAACCTCCTGCGAGCTATTCATACTCCTCCTCACCACTTCACAATTCACGTTCGGAGCCACTCATCACTCATTACTCATTATTCATTTTCACTACTCAGTGCGAAGGCTCTTCACCGGGTTTGCCAACGCTGCTGTTATCGATTTATAGCCTACCGTTATCCAGGCAATAATCACCGATGAAATAATTGCCAACACGAAAACCCAGGCAGTAATATCTATTCTGAAAGCAAAATTGTTAAGCCAATTACTCATCATATAATATGCAACCGGAACGGCCGCTGCAAAGGCAACGAGGATAAGTATGGTGAATTCTTTTGAAAAAAGATAAACGATATTTACCACGGAAGCTCCTAACACCTTTCTTATTCCGACCTCTTTGGTTCGCTGTGCTGCCATGAAAGAAACCAGGCCGTATAAACCAAGGCAAGAGATAAAAATGGCTATGCCTGCAAAAATTTTATACAATAATGAAAGCTGGTTTTCCTGTTTATAGAAATCATTGATCCGGTCATCCATAAAGGTCGGCGTGTACACATATTCAGGAAAGAACTGGTTCCAGCTAGTTTCAATTTTTTTCATTACCTGGCTGAGCTGCGATGTGTTTAACTTGACTGCGGTATAGTAGTATCGTTTGTTACGCTCAGCCAACGCCAAGGGTTTTATTGATTCACGCAAAGAATTTGTTTTGAAATCCTTTACCACGCCAACGATCGGGTACCACGATCTTCCAAGCCTTATCTCATGGCCAATAACAGCCTTCGGATCTTTTACGCCTAATTTTTTTACCATCGTTTCGTTTACCACAACTTCCTTTGTTGTATCGCTTTTAGCGTAGCTCCGTCCTGCAATGATCTGGAGCCCGTAGGTTTTAAAATAATCCTCATCACCAAATTTTCTGTACACTTCAAAATTTTCGTCCGGCTTGTGGTCATAAGCAAAATTGCCGCTGCTGTTGCTTTCAGATGAGGGCACATCCGAGCTAAAACTTACAGACTGCACGCCGTTAATGGCGAGTAGATTTTGTTTGAATGCAGGCTGACGCAAGTTAACCATGCTGTCCACATTAGTATAGCTAAGAACGAGCACGGCTTCCTTATTAAAACCAAGGTCTGCGTTGTGTACATAATTCATCTGGCTTACTGCTATGATGGTGCCTGTTATTAAAACTTGTGAGATGGCAAACTGGATTATTACCAGGCCCCTTCTTAACGAAATGCCTCCGACAGTGGCAGAAGTTATTTTGTTTTTTAAAGCGAGCGCAGGTTTAAAGCCCGATAAAATAAGCGAAGGATATGCACCGGCTAACAGCGTTACAATGATCACGATAGAAGCAACAAACAATACAGTGGATGTATGCAGTAATGATAATTTCTCGCTAATGGATGCGATGTTCTTTATATAAGGAAGAAAAGCAGACGCGATAATTAGTGCAAGGCCAACCGCAACTAAAACAATAATAAATGTTTCACGCATTAGTTGCCCGAACAGCTTCGCTCTTGTGCCGCCAAGCACTTTTTTTATGCCTACTTCTTTTGACCGTCCAACCGCTTGTGCTGTCGACAAGTTGATAAAATTGATACAGGCCATCAGGATAATAAAAACGCCGATCAGCGAGAGCGTCCATAAAGTTGCTTTGCTTGTAATATGGTCTCCAAAGTTGCCGATCTGTGTATTGAAATGTATATCACTCAGCGGCTGCAGGAAATCGTATCTCCTGAAGATGTCTTTTTTGTCGGCATTGTAATGTTCATTACTGAAAGCCAATAGCCTCCGGTTGATCGTTTGCGCGGATACATTTTGAGGTAAAAGCATAAACGCCTGGAAGTTGCTGGTAACGCTCCCCCACCTATCGGTGTACCCATAAGCGTCCGGGAACTTTTTCATCGTTTCGTAGGAGGCTACCACACCTAGTGGAAAATCTGTATTCTGAGGAGGATCATCCAAAACGCCGGCGATCTCAACTGTTGCTGTATTATCAAGCTTCAGGAATTTATTCATTGCAGTTTGCCAGTTGCCGAAATATTTTTCAGCCATTTTTCTCGTCAGCACGGCGCTATTTGGGTTCTTCAAAACAGCTGCGGAGCCGGCAAGCCACTTGTATTGAAAAACGGAAAAGAAATTAGGGTCAGAAAAAAACACGCTGCTCTCTTCAAGAAACTTATTTCCGGAAGCGCTGTTCGGGTCGTTAACATTAAGGACCGTAACCTGGCTATTATGGTTTTGAAACATAGCCGCCGTTACTACATCAGGAAATTGCGCCCGGAGTGCATCATACGCAGGATACGGAACACCTTCGTTGTAGCCGTCACCTTCCGCACTTTTTATTTTGCCAGCCACATGATAAATGCGGTTGTAATTCGGCTGCCATGTGTCATAGCTCAATTCATACGTTACTACTATATACAATAAAACACAAGCGGCAATGCCTACGGCGAGCCCGCTGATATTAATTACAGCATAAGCCCTGTGCTTCGTTAAGTTTCGCCATGCAGTTTTAAACATAAAAAATGTTTTTCTATGGATAATTCAATGATGCCTTCTGCAGTTCATCATTCACACACTCATTACTCATCACTCATTATTCATCGGTCATTCCGTTCTCAGCGATTTCACCGGATTCGCCATCGCGGCCTTCATTGCCTGAACACCAACCGTTACGAGTGCGATGGTCATCATTGCGGCTCCCGCTATTGCAAACACCAGCCAACTGATCTGTATGCGATATGCAAAATCTTGGAGCCATTTATTCATTCCCCACCACGCGACCGGAAATGCTATGCAGGCGGCGATCAGTATTAGCGTGATGAAGTCGCGTGATAATAAATTCACAATACCAACAACACTGGCGCCAAGCACTTTCCGAATACCAATTTCCTTCACACGTTGCTGTGTCGCATAAATGGTAAGACCAAACAATCCAAGGCACGAAATGAGCATGGCGATCGCTGCAAAGGCTGCAAAAATTTGGCCCTGCTGTTCATCCTTTTTATGAAGTGATTGAAAGTTTTCATCGAAAAACTTGTAGTCGACCAACCAACTATTATCGAATGCAGCGACTGTTTTACGAATGAAATCTATCGTGCTGTTGAAATTACCCGGTTGCAGTTTCACCAGGATGTAGTTGTATGTCATCCAATCGTACGGTGCAAACTGGAACAATGCCGGAGCAATTTTTTCATGTAACGATTGGAAATAAAAATCTTTAACAACCCCAACTATGGAACCATGTTTTTTGTTATCACCGCCACCCCACACGATCGTTTTGCCGATGGCGTCATGTGCATTTTTAAATCCTAATGCCCGAACTGCGGTTTCATTCACAACAAAACCGCTTGTTACATCTGATGCGATATTGTGGTTCAACGATCGTCCGGCCAGGAGAGGAATGTTCATTGTTTTCAAAAAATCATCGTCGGTTACATAGTTTTCCGCCTGGACAGATGGGACATTTTGTGTAACAGCTACCGGCCATCCATCCTGGGTGAATCCGGGTGCGTTAGTGGTTGCAGTAACACTGGCTATGTTACTGTTTTCAAGCAATTGTGTTTTCAGAGCCTCGTATTTCTGAACAAGGGCATTATTTACCGGGAAAACGATCACCTGCTGACCCTGCGTTAAGGAAACTTGTTGTCTTATGTATTGCATTTGCTCATAAACAACAGACGTGCAGACCATCAGTGCCAATGAAGCAACAAATTGTACCGTCACTAATGCCTTTCGCACGGTGATCCTCGAACCGGTACCACTCACTTTTCCCTTAAGCGCATCGAGTGATGAGAGTTGTGAAATTGACCACGAAGGAAACAGGCCTGCCGCAAAGCCTGCAATTAATCCGGTTAATAATAACCCGGCTATTATGCCGGGCTGTGTTATGTCTGAAGACGTGAACGATTTTCCGGAGATGTAATTAAAGACCGGCATCAGCAATTGCGCTAACACCAATGCCACCATTATCGCGAGAAAATAAGTTAGTAGAGATTCACTCAAAAACTGCCGGATCAATTGAAACCGCTGCGCACCGATCACTTTGCGCACACCGATTTCCTTAGCTCTCTTAATTGCATTTGCCGTTGCAAAATTTATGAAATTGATGCAGGCAATCAACAGGATAATAAATGCGATCGCGGTGAAAAGATAGATATACGATATATCACCTGCACCAGGCAATTCTCCCTGTAAATGCGATCCCAAATGGATAGTTGTAAGCGGCTGAAGAATGAGATTGTAAGAAAGGTCTTTATGCGTTTTCAGTACTTCATTATGTTGGACAAATGCCGGTAGTTTGGCAGCAAACTTCTCCACATCGCTTGAGTTATTCAGCAAAACATAAGTATAGTTACCCGGCATTTGGTCCCAAAGATTGGTTGTCCAGCCTAACTTATACATTGTCGTGAAAGACAAAAGGCAATTAAAATGAAGCTGTGAATTTTGAGGCAGGTCTTTGAAAACTCCTTTTACTGTTGAATTAAGGGTTCCCGTGCTGCCAATTTTCAAAATCTTGTTCAGTGGATCTTCATTACCAAAATATTTTCTGGCCATTTGCTCACTTATCACAATTGAATTCGGTTCTTTCAAAGCAGTATTGGGATCGCCTTCAAGCAGTGGAAAAGAAAATATTCTGAATATGTCTTCATCAGCAAATGCAATCGGTTCAAAATGTTCATTGGCCCCATACTTCATGAGGTAAGAATCATTGTAGTCGATTCGTGCAGCGTGTTGAACTTCGGGCATCTGCTGTTTTAATGCCGGGCCGATGGGAATCGGCGTTGTGGCAAAACCACCCATGTTAAGGTAGTCGGAAAAAGCAACACGGTAAATAGAACCCGCGTTCCTGTTGAATTTATCATAGCTCAATTCATTTTTGATGAAAAGGATCATCAGCAGGCAACACGTGAGCGCGAAGGCAAGTCCAAAAATATTTATAGAGGCGAAAGTTTTATTTCGCCAAAGATTTCTGAGCGCTATTTTGAGATTATTGTTGAACACGTTAGTGCGATTTACGATTTATGATGTAGGATTTAGGAATTAGGATTTAGGAATTGTCAATCATACACTCACTACTCATCATTCTTCACTCATTATTCATTACTCATCACTCATACCATCATTCCGTTCTTAGCGATTTCACCGGGTTTGCAACAGCGGCCTTAATAGTTTGCAAACTGATCGTGATGACGGCGATCCCAAGTGCAACTATGCCTGTAATCAGAAAAACATACCAGCCAATATTTATCCTGTAAGCAAAATCCTGCAGCCAGTTGTTCATGAAATACCATGCAACCGGCGAAGCAATTACAATAGCCACCACTACCAGCTTGAGAAAATCTTTTGAAAGCATAGCTGTGATATTCATGACTGATGCTCCCAATACTTTTCTTATGCCTATTTCCTTTGTTCGGTTAGTGACGATAAATGTCATTAATCCGAGCAGGCCCAGGCACGTAATGAAAATAGCCACTCCGCAAAAGATCGACATGAGCGCCCCTAATTTTTGTTCGGTGCGATACATTGAGTCGTATTCATCGTTCAAAAATGAATAATTGAATGGCCGCATTGGCACGTAGCTGTGCCATACGTTTTGTATGTTGGACAGAGCGCCAGGCAAAGCGTTCGGCGCAACATGCACCAATAAACTTCCGAAGTATTGCGGGCTGTTGAACAGAACGACCGGTTCAATTTTATCGTGCAGTGAGCTCGTGTGAAAATCCTTCATCACGCCTACAATTGTGCCCGTACCGGTTAAGCCAAGCAGCACTTGTTTACCCACAACCTGGTTTGGTTTGAGGTTGTAGTGTCGAAGAAAAGATTCATTTACGATAAACTCATTAACGGTTTTTTCTCCGTTTATCTTACCGGGATCAAAATTTCTCCCGGCCAATAATTGAATACCCAGCACTGAAAGATAGTGCGGATCAGCGGCGATAGCCCCCACCACATGCCAATCATCATCAGTGGATGGATTCGGGTTTAGCGAAAAGCCATTGCCCGTAACTGTTTCAAACGGAGATCGCCATGTCAAAGAAACGTCCTCCACACCGCTCGTACTTCTAAGCTTTTCAGCGAATGCATCCAACTTATCATACAGGTCGGCATTGCCATGAATGAACAGCACGTGGTCCTTATCCAGCCCTAATTTTTCAGATTGCATGAACTGCAGTTGCGACCTAACGATGATCGTTCCTAAGATGAGGCACACCGCAATCGCGAATTGAAACACTACCAAACTCTTTCTTACCGTTATACCAGAACCGCCTGTTTTAGAAAATGCACCTTTCAATGTTTGCACGGGCCTGAATCTTGAAAGGATCAAAGCAGGGTAAAATCCTGCAAGCAATGAAATCACTATTACACCTGCAATGAGGCTTGCAATAAAACTGGCGTCGAAAATGTAAAATGGTATTTGTTTGCCTAACAAATTATTGAGATATGGCAAGAGCGCATCAACCGCAACCAGCGAAATACAAACGGCTGTGAACGTAAGCAGGAATGACTCAGTAAGAAATTGCGTAAAGAGCTGTGCAAAGCTTGCACCGACCACCTTTCGGATACCGACTTCTTTTGAACGCGCAGAAGCTTTTGCAGTGGACAAGTTTATATAATTGGCGCAGGCGATCAATAAGATCAATATCCCGATCGTAATAAAAATGTTGATGTATTTACGATCTGTTACAGCGAG
>DASQJI010000617.1:0-2281 GCA_035631175.1 Parafilimonas sp. | reverse complement strand
CCGGCTAATTAGTCTTACTGCAAAAACGATCGTAACAAACATTATTCAGCAACAAGCGCAGCGGCGCCAAAAACACCTGCGCTGTCTCCGAGCATCGGCTTAAACAGAGGCACTTCGACGCGGTCGTTGAAAATATATTTTACAATCCATTCGTAGCCTTTTGTGTACAGCTCATCGATGTTCCCAACGCCGCCCCCTATCACGATCACATCCGGATCTAAAAGGTTAATCACAACCGAAACAGCTTTGCCAAAATATTGAAACAATCGCTCCATCGTTTGCGCTGCAGCGCTGTCTTTCCCTAATCTATATGCATCAACGATCGGTTTCAACGTTAATTCTTGCCCGGATGAGTTTGAATAAAATTTCTGCAAAGCCGGACCTGAGAGCACAGTTTCTACACATCCTGTTTTACCGCAATAACATGGGCCGCCGGTTTCATCCAAAAAGTTATGTCCCCATTCGCCTCCGATGCCATGAAATCCGTTCCACACCTTGCCCTCATGTACAATGCCACCGCCAACACCTGTTCCCATGATGATCCCAAAAACCATTTTTGCGTTTGGCGTCTTCTCTTTCACAACTCCCCAGTGCGTTTCCGCGAGTGCGAAACAATTTGCATCATTAGCAAGGACAGCATCAACTGCTAATATTTCTTCGAGGTCTTTCTTCAGCGGTTTGCCGTTTAGCGCGGTGCTGTTGCAGTTCTTCATCATTTGATTAAGTGGATCGAGGACACCGGGTGTGCCAAACCCGATCGTAGTTGGTGTCAACCCCGATTGTTGCTTCATCTGCCCCACCAGTTTCGTCACCTGCTGGATAATGTGGTCGTAGCCCTTGTAATTTTCAGTTTCGATGCGCAGCCTTAACAGCGGTTTTGCCTCATCGAGGGAAGGAAGTATTACACCTTCAGTTTTTGTGCCGCCGAGGTCAATGCCCCATAATCCGGGATCCATGATTTTGACAAATGATATCGCAAATAAACTGTGTTGTTGAAAGATAATTCCATGTTACGCGCAAAAAATTTTTGCACTGAGATCGCATCGAATGTCAAAAAAGTTAGCCGCTCGAGATGTTCTCAGGCAACTAAGATTTACATTTAGTGCCTAAAGCCCGGCTGCTGATAAGTGAGCTAGCCTCCATGACAGTTGTTCAACAGCGGGCTTGTGTCAACTCATTTCAAAAAATTCAGATGAAATATCCTGTTCGCATCGCATTTATTGCGGCACTAGCTGGTTTTATCTTTGGATTCGACACTGTTGTCATTTCGGGCGCCAACTTGCCGATCAAAGAATTATGGCACACATCGCCGTGGTTCCATGGGCTGTTTATTATGTCAATGGCATTGTGGGGAACCGTCATCGGCGCGGTGTTTGGTGGCCCGCCTACCGAAAAGTATGGCCGGAAGAAAGTCTTGATCCTGATTGGTTTCCTTTTTACCATCTCCGCTCTTGGATCAGCAGTGGCGCTAAATCCTTACATGTTTTCCTTTTTCAGATTTATCGGCGGCCTTGGTATTGGTATCTCATCGGTCGCAGCACCCACGTACGTGTCAGAAATATCAGTGGCGAAATCGAGAGGCAGACTCGTTGCCATGTACCAATTCAATATCGTATTTGGTATTTTGCTGGCGTATCTATCGAATTATCTTCTAAAGGGTGTAGGCGGAGCGAATGACTGGCGATTCATGCTGGGCGTTATGGCTGTGCCTTCGCTTATCTATTCGGTAATGGTATTTAGCATTCCGGAAAGCCCACGCTGGCTAATCAACAAGAGAAAGGATATAGACGGAGCAAGAGTAGTGTTGTCCAGGCTGGGAGAAACAAATGTGGATGAGGAAATTGCACAAATACAATCGGCATTACAACACGAAGAAGCGGTGGAACACGGAGGCGGAATTTTCGTTCCAAAGTTTAGGAGAATTCTTTCACTAGCCTTCCTGATCGCATTTTTCAACCAGCTATCCGGCATCAATTTTATCTTGTACTACGCTCCCGAAATATTAGAAAGAGCGGGTTTGGCAGCAAAAGATTCATTGTTGAGTTCAGTGACCATCGGAGGCACAAACCTCGCCTTCACGTTTGTAGGCTTATATTTAATCGATCGCCTCGGACGCAAAACGTTGCTGATAATCGGATCCATCGGCTACATTGTGAGCCTCGCTATGGTGGCGTGGTGCTTTTACACACACGCAAGCGCGGTGGTGCTTACCAGCTTCCTTGCACTTTTTATTGCGGCGCATGCGATTGGGCAGGGCGCAGTAATTTGGGTTTTTATATCA
>DASQJI010000616.1:0-14766 GCA_035631175.1 Parafilimonas sp. | reverse complement strand
AAGGTTACCATGGCCACTACAACCAGGCTTAAAAGATAAATGATGGTTTCCCGGTCTAATAGTTTTATAAAGACCTTTTCCTTTAATTTTTTTATATCGGGCGGTACTCCATGCGAATTATTAATGCCCGCCATAAATTGCGCCTGCCCAATGATCATAAAAATACAGGCAGCGCCAAAGCCAAGGTGCCAGTTAATATTTTGTCCAAGATAACCACAGATCAACCCGCCGAGTGCTGCGCCCATATTAAAGATCATATAGTACAGGGCATACCCGCTATCTTTTTTTCTTGATTTATCGTTGCTGTAAAAGCTTCCAACAAATGAACCGCTCGGGCCGTTCCTGAAACCTGCGCCGGTAGCTACCAGCGCAAGGCCCGCAAAAAATGGCAGATCGGATGGAATAGCGAGTATGAGATGACCGGTTATCTGCAGATAGCCACCCCAAATAATTGCCTTTCGTGTTCCTAAAAATTTATCAGCCACCATACCCCCGAAAAAGTTGAAACCAAAAACCAATGCAGCGTAAGTACCCAGAATGGCGTATCCCATCGGTTGTCCGAGTCGCAGTTGTGTAACGATATAAGCTATCAACAATGCCTTCATTCCGTAAAATGAAAACATGTCCCACATGGTAGTGAATGCTACCCGGTACATTTCTTTTGGGTGCTTGTCAGTTTCCTCTTTTAATATTGGTGCAAGGGCGATGGATTCCATGTTGAGTGTTTGTTTTGGTATTGGTACGTTCAGCCTGGGGGGTAAGATAGAATGATAAATTGTCTTTCCCGTTATTAACTTCCGGAGAGAAGAGGTAATTGAATAATAAACTCGGTTCCCTCACCTTCTTTTCCTGCCTGCGCTGCCGCTGCGGCAGACAGGGTTTCCACTTTTATTTCACCTCCGTGTGCTTTGATGATATCGTAACTTAAACTTAACCCAAGTCCTGTTCCATCGCCTGTTGGTTTTGTGGTGAAGAATGGTTGAAAGATCTTATCGACAATATTTTGAGGAATGCCCGGGCCGTTGTCTTTTACAGAAATTGAAATTTTAGCATCATATTTTTTTGTGATAACTGTGACGGTAGGGACGTAAGGCGAGCTAGTAGCTTCGAGCGGTGAGGCTTGAGCTGCGAGCTGCGAGCTTTGACCTTTGAGCTTGTCTGCCGTTGCGTAAAATGCATTGTTGTATAAATTCAAGAGGACTCTTCCTATATCCTGCGGAACGATATTTATTTTACCGATTGTGGTGTCGAAACTTGTCTTTATTTCGGCATTAAAATCTTTATCCCTTGCGCGCATACCATGATACGACAGGCATAGATATTCATCGGCTAAAGCATTAATATCTGTTGGCTCCTTCTGACCTGCGCTCGTGCGTGAATGCTGTAGCATGCCTTTCACGATTGCATCGGCACGTTTGCCGTGGTAAAGAATTTTACTTTCATTATCTTTTAGATCATCTGCAATTTCCGTTGCAAGTTGCAGGTTGCCGGTCGCAAGTTGCGCTTTCAATTCATCAACTAATTCTCCGTTGACTTCGGAAAAATTGTTCACGAAGTTTAAAGGGTTTTGAATTTCATGTGCAATGCCTGCAGTAAGCTCGCCTAGCGAAGCCATTTTTTCGGATTGGATGAGCTGGGATTGGGTGGATTTCAGCTCTTTTAATGTAAGTTCTAATTGCTCTTTTTGATGACTTAGGATAACGTTAGATTTCTTTCTCTGTAGATTATTCCGGTAAAGTATAAAAGCCACTAGGAGAATAATAAAGAGTCCTCCTAATAAACCATATTGTTTTACCCTGTTTTGATAAGCGACGTTTTCGGCTTCAATTTTTCGCTGCCTGTCCTGTTCATTTAATAGCGTTTTCTGGAGATCTCTTACTTTATTTGTGCCGTATAAAATATTATTCGTTGTGTCGTAGATCTTGCGATAATAAAGCGCTGTTTTTAAATCTTTTGGTTCATATAATTCCGATAACAGTCTGCTTGTTTCCAGGATCGTTGTTTTGTACCCAATAGATTGCGCTGCTGCTAGTCCCTTTTCCGCAAAATGTATTGCAGAATCAGGCATATTCATATCGCTGTAGCATCTTGACAACATACGACACACATCCGAAAGAGAATAAGGAGTGTCATCTTTAAAAAGTTGTAAACTTTCAATTAAATAATTTATTCCGGTCTCGCGGTGCCCCATGCGGAATTCCAGGGCTCCGAAAAACATGGAAAAAACGGGGTGCCAAACATCGTCCTTAAATGTTTCCTTATAAGCTTTTGACAAGTAAGCAAATGACGAATCATTTTGATTGTTTAACATAAAGGCGGTGCCAAGGTTTACGTCTGTTTGATATTTCCAGGACCGCGCTCCTATTTGATTTTTTACCACTTCATTGATTGGGAGTGCGCGTCGATAAAAACCGATGGCTCTTGTATAATCATTGAGGTCATAAAATATATTCGCGGTAACCGTTAAACACATCGATGTTTCTAATAGTAGCTTTTGTTGTTCTGCCAGTTCCAGTGCAGCAAACGATAATTGTAATGCGGCGGGAAGATCTCCCTTGGTTTCAAGTAAACTTGCTTTGGCTGCCAAAGCCCTGACCTTACCCCTCACAAAATTTGTTTTTTCAGCAAGATCAATTGCTCTGTCTGCGTATATCAAGCCTGAATCAGCATTAAAAAAAAGTATGTAGAAACTTAAGTCTGATAAAATTAACACGCGGCTTGTATCATCTTTCACAATATCCAATTGGTACCTGATACTATCCAATAACCGCCTCTGCGGAAATGCCGCGGTACATAAGAAGCATATTACGAGAGTGGTTAGGAATTTCATCATCATTAAACTTATTAAATGGTAATTTGAATTGAACCGAACAACTGTCTCCTTCGATAAGGAAGATTGTTATGTGCTAACTTCTGACTTTGCTGCTCATGGTTTCAAGTACAAGGGTGCGACGCAACAAAAGCATAATGCTTATTTTTAAGCCGGTAACACAATTATAAATTCACTTCCTTCCCCCTCTTTTGTTTCGGCTTTTGCACCGGATCCTGCGGACATCTCACCTCCATGGGCTTTGATGATATCATAACTCAAACTCAAACCTAACCCTGTTCCCTGGCCCGTTGGTTTGGTGGTGAAAAAGGGTTGGAATATTTTATCAACGATATTTTGAGGAATGCCAGGGCCGTTATCTTTAACGGAGATTTCAATTTTATCATCCAGCTTTTTTGTGACAATGGTGACGCTTGGGACGTAATTGCCATTGCCAGCTGCGAGCTGGGAGCTGTGAGTCGCGAGCTTTTGGCTCACTGCATAAAATGCGTTGTTGATAAGATTGAGCAGCACTCTTCCGATATCCTGCGGAATGATATTTATTTTTCCAATTGATGAATCAAAATCAGTGTGGAGTGTTGCGTTGAAATTTTTTTCTTTCGCTCTCATGCCGTGGTAACTCAATCGCAAGTATTCATCACACAAAGCATTAATATCGGTTCGCTCCTTTTGACTTGTGCTTGTACGCGAATGTTGCAGCATTCCTTTTACTATTGCATCGGCGCGTTTGCCGTGATGCATGATCTTTTTTTCGTTGTCTTTCAGGCTCACTGCAATCAGGCGCACTTCATCTAAATTTCCCCTGTCTACTTCATCAACGAGTTCATTTATCAACTCTCCATTCACTTCAGAAAAATTGTTTACGAAGTTTAAGGGGTTCTGTATCTCATGTGCAATGCCCGCTGTGAGCTCACCAAGCGAAGCCATTTTTTCGGATTGGATGAGTTGAGTTTGTGTTGTTCTTAATTCTTCCAATGATCTTTGCAATTGTGTAGTACGATGCTTTACTTTTTCTTCCAATACTTTATTTTCTTTTTGCAAACTATAAGAACGGTAATAAGAAAAGCCAACGATCACGCCGATAAATACAACAACAAGAATGGTAATGGCCCACCATGTTTGCCACCAGGGCGGTGTAACAATAATGGAAAGAGATTTTTCCATCCATGCACCTTGTGCATTAACGGCTCTTGCCCTTAATGTATAGTGCCCAACAGGAAGATTATAGAAATATGCAGTTTGATCAGATGCTGTTTGATGCCATTGGTTATCGTAATTTTCCAGCATATAAACAACTTTCTTCTCACCGCTTGTGCGGTAATCGATGGCAGAAAACGCTATTGAAAATGAATTTTTATTATCTGGAATTTTTAGCTCTTCTGTAATGGATAAGGCTTTGTTTAAGATACCACTGCCTGACTTTACTTCAGCGCCTCCAATTTGTAAACTTGCAAAGTTTAGCTGCGGGGCATACACTTCCTGCTGTACACTATCCGCATAAAAACGGTAATAGCCGGTGACATCTCCAACAAACACTTCCCCATCTTCGCTGATATAATCATTATTTGAAATCCAGCCGGCTGCGTGAAGGTTATTATTTGCATACATAATTATATGCTTACGGTCGCTTTTAAGTAAAAAAATTGAAGTGCCTGAACTTATCCAGATGTTATCATTTTTATCTGCATTCAGGCTGATCACTCTTCCTATTTGTACTGCAGGATCGTTGAAGAGTATAAAACTATTTTTACCGGTATCATATTCATATAAACCGTTTGATGTTCCTGCCCAAACAATGCCTTTGCCATCAATCACAACACCTGATGCCTGGATTCCATGTAAGTAATGCGTTAATTTTCCGGATGCCATTTCCAGTTTATCCAAACCCGCCTGCGTACTTACCCAAAGATTTTTTTTGTTTCCGGTGATTGAAATAATACCGTTGCCGGCAACACTGTTCGTATCATTACTATCATGCATGAAATGAAAAAGCTTCCCGGTTGTCTTGTCTCTTTTTATAAGACCCGCGGTAACTGTCCCTATCCATAAATTGCCGGCAACATCGGGATATAAAATCCCTATCGAGTCTCTGCCTGTTGCCGAATGGACATTGGTATTAATATGCGTGAACTGGTTAGTAACCAGGTTAAATTCATCCAGACCGCCACCGAGTGTTCCAATCCATAAATTTCCTCCCCAGTCAGGTTTAATGTCAGTAACAACATTATTGCTAAGGCTATTTGAATTGTTGGAATCGTGAACAAATATTCTTTGATTACCGGTTTTCCCATCCTTTCGCACCATACCATTGCCAGTGGCTATCCAAAGCGTGCCGTCAGCGCTTTTATAAAAGGCATTAGCTGATGGGCTTTTCTCATAAGTAAGAAACACATTTTTATTGAAATCTATTTTATATAAGCCAGCGCTAAATAATGTTCCTATCCACGTTAAACCGTCTTTTGTAGTTAAAGCACTCCATGCGCTGTTGTCATTAAACCCGGTTAACGTATCTGCTGTAATTAATTTTTGGCCGATAACTATATAACCATGATGCGTTGTTTTTTTTGTTTGAAGATCGTATTCGAATATGCCCTGGTGTAAGACTCCGATCCATACCTTTCCTTTAATATCTTCTTTTATAAATTGAACCTGGTCGATGGAGGTAGTATCGACAACACCACGGCTCAAATTATGGGGATGTGTTGAATCATAATAATAATGTATAAACTTCCCGGTTTTCCTGTTGAGTGTTTGCAAACCATCACCTGCTGTGCCTACCCAAAAATTTCCTTTACTATCCTCCAGCAAAGCTCTTACCTTATTATTTGCTATGCTCGCAGGGTCATCTGAATTATGTAGGTATCGTGTAAACTTACCTGTTGTTCTGTCAAAACGGTTTAACCCGCCTTCATCTTTCCAGCTTTCTTCATTGGGGAAAGGAGACCCGCAGCCTACCCACAAATTTCCTTCCCTGTCTTCATATAAAACCCTAACATGGGTACCGCTTAAACTGTTTGCATCATTGTCATTGTGCGTGTAGTGAATAAACTTGCCGGTATTACGATCGTAACGGTCAAGCCCGCGTACAGTGCCTATCCATAAATTTCCCAAATGATCTTCAAGAATTGCATCAACCGTATCATGGGAAATGCTGCCCGGATCGTTTGCACGATGACGAAAATGCCTGAATATACTGGTTGATGGATCGAGCATATCCATTCCATTGCCATTTGTGCCTATCCAGATATTTCCGGATGAGTCAAGCGCCAGTGCTTCCAACAATATTCCTGCTATTGAGTTAGTGTCATTCTCATTATGCGTATACGCAATAAACCTGGAGCCGTCGTATTTTATTAACCCTTTGCCTTGTGCAGCAAACCAGATATATCCAAGCCGATCCTGTATAATACCAGTGATGCCTCCTGCGTTATCCCCTAAATCAATTTTGTGAAATATTTTTTGTGCACATAAATTTTCAGAAAAGGTTGAAATGGAAATAAGCAGCAATAAGAAAACACTTTTGCTCATGGTATACAGTTAATTGGTTTTAAAGATCCGAATCAAGTTCTACAGCTGTAATAAAATAACAAAGTCATTTCCCTCACTTCTTTAGCTCCCACTTCTATTTCTCCACCGGGCTTTGCTAATGGCATAACTCAAACACTTTTTAATGGCTGTTTAAAATGTCAGGATATACCTGTTGCGCATTAACTGCGATTGAAATTATCAGTAGCAATGCTATTTTTATACAGGTTCTCATTTTTATATTAAGTAGTTAGTAACTGAATAATAAACTGCGTTCCTTCTCCTTCTCTAGTCTCCACTCTTATTTCACCCCCATGAGCTTTAATAATATCATAACTCAAACTCAAACCCAAGCCTGTTCCTTCACCTGTCGGTTTTGTGGTGAAAAACGGTTGGAAGATTTTATCAAAGATGTTTTGCGGAATGCCGGGGCCGTTATCTTTTACAGAAATTGAAATTTTAGCATCATATTGTTTTGTAACAAGGGTGACTGTGGGGACGTAGCGCCTATTATCAGCCTCGAGTTGTGAGCCTTGAGCTGCGAGCTTCTGACTTACTGCGTAAAAAGCATTGTTGTATAGGTTTAATAAAACTCTTCCCATATCCTGCGGAACGATGTTTATTTTACCAATTGTAGGGTCGAAATCTGTTTTTATCTCTGCATTGAAATCTTTATCCCTTGCGCGCATACCATGATAAGAGAGGCGTATATACTCATCAGATAAAGCATTAATATCTGTTGGCTCCTTCTGACCTGCGCTGGTGCGGGTATGTTGCAGCATACCTTTCACAATCGCATCGGCACGTTTGCCGTGATGAATGATCTTTTCCTCGTTGTCCTTTAGACTAACTGCGATAAGTCTCACCTCGTCGTAATTTCCCTTGTCAACTTCATCAACCAGTTCATTTATCAACTCTCCATTTACTTCAGAAAAATTATTCACGAAGTTTAATGGATTCTGTATTTCGTGTGCGATGCCAGCGGTGAGTTCTCCGAGAGAGGCCATTTTTTCTGATTGCACCAATTGCGCCTGCGCCTGTTTGAGATCAAAAAGGGTTTTTTCAATCTGCACTTTGGCTGATTCCAATTTGTTGAAATCTTCATACCGCGCATAGGCAGTGGAGAATGCATCAGCAAGGTCCTGCATCAATTGCAATTCATCATCACTCAACGGTGACGTGTTACCAGCATACAACATCCCTTGTAAAAAAGGAAGGAAATGCAGGTAGAGATCCGTAGGGCGGTTTTCTATGAGATATTTTTCGCCGCTTGTGACAGCGCCCTCCTTGACGAGGTTTTGTGTGAATTCAATGAACCGGGCTTCATTCCAGTGTTGCTTGTATATTTCTTTCTTATGCCAACTGTGTACTATGTCTGAAATTTCACCGGGAGCGGCATATGGCTGGCGAAATGCTGCAATTGCTTTTCCATCCGGCGTTGATAAAAATGATTGCACCTGCTGCTGCTCATCATCCATAATAAAAACACCGCAGCGTATAAAAGGAACACCAAGTGTTGTCAGCTCGTTCCAGATCAGCGGCGTGATTCTTTCAAGATCTTTCGTGGTGCGCATCGACGCAATCTCTGCACGAACACGATCAACAGATGCACGCTTGACGGCTTCCAACGCCTGTGCCTCCGCTTTTTTTAGATCGTTAAAGCGAGTGTAGGTTTGTTCGAACACATGACCGAAGCGTTTGAGTACAGGGTTCTCCGAATCTGAGAAAGGAATGCCCGCAGTATTGCAAACGTATAATGTAACATCCTTCAGAAGTACCCAGGAAGTTGCCAGCCCGGCAGACTTATACAGCCAATTTTTTATTTCTGGTCGCGGTGCAGGGACATATTTTAAAAAGTGATCCCACAATTTATTTTTTTCATCGAATGTGAGATTGTTAACCTGGAAGTCAAATCCTTTTTCTTTTGCCTCGATGAAACGATTAAATTGGGAGTGATCTAAATAAGGAATGTGTATTTTTTCGGGATATGATAAGGTTGAGTCGGCAGCCCACAGATTCCAATCATTGCTATCCCTGTAATCCATAGCAAATCCGGCGAAATCAATGTTGAAATTTAATTGGATCAATTGCTCATAGATCACCTGTATGACTTCCCTTAGTTCATCGCTTTTCTGCATACCCATGGAACGGCTTCTCACTCTCTCCAATGCAGCTTCTATCTGTGCTTCTCTTGCCTGTGCTTCTGCTGTTTGCAGATCGTTATAACGTTTATAGGTAAGACTAAGCACGGAAACAAACCTGCGATAAGTTTGAATATCTTCCTGCGACAATTGATTTTCAGTAACCACATAAAAAGATCCCTCATTGAACATAGGGAAATAAAGATATTGGGTGGCATCAACCGGGTAATCAGGAATGGCAACCTGGCCTCTCATGTACTGATAATATTCTTTGATCTCGTTGCCACGCAATACAAAATGGATTTCTTTTTGAATCAGCCAATTTTCATAAATTTCTTTCGTCATGGAATGACCTGCCATATCCATTTTCCCTTTTACTTCGGCGAGGTTTCCTTCACTTGTTTTACTTATAAAAGAAATATCACCGATGTAGTTTTCTTTACTGAGTAGTCCAACGCCGCAGCGGATCACCGGCACAGAGCTTAACCCAACCAATTCATGATAAAATAGCTGTATTGTTGCAGCCAGGTCCTCAGAGCTATGCATTGCCATTGCTTTGCCTCTTACTCTCTCCAGTGCAGCTTCTATCTGTGCTTCTCTTGCCTGTGCTTCTGCTCTTTGCAGATCAAGAAAACGGGTATAGGTTTGTTCAAATACTTTTCCCAGGCGTTTGAATATATCGTGTGCTTCCGGCACGGGTTCATAAGTAATAAACATCAGGCTTACTTTTGAACCAAATACAAAATGTTCATATTGATGAGACGGGAACCGGATTCCATCCTGCAACATTATTTCATACTGTTTTTCATCAAGCCTGGTAAGTGCGAGGTATAATTGTTTGATCTTTTCTCCTTCAACATATTGCACGTCAAATTCGACTCCGCTTTTCCTGGCATTGCTGATATCAGTTAATGCCTCAGCTGTATCTGTGTATACTGTATAAGGTTCAATAAAGCCACCGTTCGGACTTGTTATATAGTCTACATAAGAATTATTGTCTTCGCTCCATACATTAAAACCTGCAGTCCAGGTTTTAATACCAATATCGGTTACCTGTTTGAATAATAAACCTGCCACATCCGTCAATTCATCACTTTTCTGCATAGCCATGGTACGGCTTCTTATTCTTTCGAGCACCGCTTCTATCCGTGCTTCTCTTGCCTGTGCTTCTGCTTTTTGCAGATCAAGGAAACGGGTATAGGTTTGTTCAAAAACTTTAGCGAAGCGTTTGAAGATATCCCACATTTCAGGCGCTGCTTCAAATGTGATGAACATGAGGTATCCCTGTGAAAAAAAAGCGCAGTGCGTAATTTGAAATTCTGGCATCTGAAATCCCAGGCTTCCAATGCCGTCAAAATGTTTTTTAGCTTCTGGTAGATTAAACAGGTACTGATATGTTTCTTCCAATTCCTTGCCACTTGATTCCATTACAAAAAAATCTTCACCCCTTTCCCTGGCTTCATAGATCTGTTTGAAAAAAGGGTCGGTTGTATAGGGCACAGTAAAAGGAACACCTATACTGCCGTCCGGGTTCGACATCCATGCTACGGCCGAAACTTCATTTGCGTTCCAGATATCAAAACCACTTGACCACTGCCTGGTACCTAAACCTGCTATTTGTTTAAATAATAAAGAGGCCGCATCGCTTAGTTCTTCGCTTCCCTGCATAGCCATTGTTCTTGATCGTACCTTCTCCAACGCAGCTTCAATCTTTGCTTCTCTTGCCTGCGCTTCTACCTTTTGCAGATCAAGAAATCTTGTATACGTCTGTTCAAAAACTTTTGCAAAACGTTTGAAAATATTATGTGCTTCCGGTACAGGATCGTAAGTGATAAACAACAGGAAGCCTTTTGAAAAATAAGCCAGGTGGAATATCTGGAAAGCAGGCACAGGAAACCCAGCCGCTTCAATATCATCTAATGTTTCTTTTACGCCAGGCAGCGTTCGCAAATACGAATAATGTCTTTTTAATTCTTCACCCCCAACTTCTTCCACAAAAAATGATTCACCTCTCTGATAGGCTTCCCTAAAATGCATTAACGAGCGATCTTCTGTTAATGGCATTCGCAGCGATGGCTGAAGAACTCCCTCACTGCTCATTGACAGGGTGATCGATCTTTTATCCTCATCATCCCAGATGCAATAACCGGCACTCCATGCCGGCATACCTAATGATTGTACCTGCAGAAAAAGTAAATTGGCAGCTTCAGCAAGTTCGTCACTTTTTTGCATCGCCATCGTTCTTGCACGAACTCTTTCCATTGCGAGTTGTATTTGCGCTTCCCTTGCCTGTTCTTCGGCCTGTTTCAGATCATTGAAGCGGGTGTAGGTAAGATCGAAAACCTTTCCGAACCGGCTGAGTATATCGAGACTGGCATCTGATAGTGGAACGTCTCCAACAGTTTGCAGTCCTCCGAAATTGCTGAATGAAAAAGAAACAACATATTTCTCCATAGCACGCGATGCTGCCTGCGCTGCTTCAGGAACCTTTCTGAATTCTGTGTCAGTAAATAAATATTCGTCGTAAATTTTTTTTTCAAGACCATCGAGTACATACACATATTTTGTCTTTCGTTCCTTCCATCCTTTCATCATCGCATTGTGAAAAGGATAATCTTCAAACTTCATGTGATAACGATCCGCCGATTTATGAATGTCCGGGTTTGCTGCCCAAACCACGTTTGTCATCGAGGCTTCATCTATGATATTAATGATGCACCAGGTTAATGCAAAATCAAGCTTGGTTAATTCTTTGAAAACAGTGTCGACTAATTCAGATAACTCATCAGACCTCTGCATAGCCATTGCCCTTGCCCGAACTCTTTCGAGGGAAAGCTGAATTTGTGCTTCTCTTGCCTGTGCTTCGGCTTTTTGAAGATCCAGAAACCGCTGATACAAGCGTGTGAATTCGATACCAAATCGCTGTACAATACTTTTATCTTCTTCGGTCCACTCGCGATCGTGGTCATAGCCGATAAAGCCGTATTTGCAGTAGCCTAGCACGGTGAATATTCCGTTTGGAAAATCTTCCGGAAACACTTTCGAACCTTCAGGAAGCGCATCAAAAATTTCACCGAACACTTCCCAAATTTTAGGGAAGGTTTCAATGGGATAATGAGTGCAGATAACTGAATGAATGTTGCCGTCCTTCATGCGGCGCACTATGTCTTCCCACTCAGCCATTGAATCAAGCGGAAATTGAATTTCGCCTGACACTTTTGCGCCTCCTTTACCGGTTTGCCGATACGTAACCAGGTTTTTTTCTAAATCAACCAAACTCAGGAAGGTGTATAGCGGTGAGATACCTAACACATCGAACTGCTCAAATAACACTGACAGCACATCTGATAATTCATCGGTGCCGTGCATCGTCATACTTCTTGAGCGCACTTTTTCCAGAGCGGCTTGTATTTCCAGCTCGCGATCTTTTTCCACGAGTTCTTTTCGAAGTTCCTGGATGCGAGTCTCTGCCTCCTGAGCGTTTTCCATAAATAAGAGAGTATATTAAATACGTGATACAGTAAAACGTTTTGGTATTGATTTTTTAGGTTGCAGCGGATATTTTGTTCCCGTTTGAACGAAGGGTCCCGGGTACAATATACGCTAAGCAAAGCGTTAATGAAATAATGAATCGGTTTCCTTCCGGTCCAGGGCCAGCGCCCCGGCGTTTGTTGGTTTCAGGATATTCATGAATCCAGCATGCAAGTCACATCAGCTTAATGCTTAATGATGCATGTCAGGATAATTCCGCTTCAGACAATTGGTAGCCGAATAACAAATTCACTCCCTGCGCCTTGCTTCGCTTCCACTTTTTCCACCGGATCACGATTTTTGAGCTTCGTCGTCAGCTTGCTCAATACATTACCAGATATTTTTACAACTGAATTGTAAACTCACTCCCCTCCCCCTCTGTCGTGTCCACTTTTATTTCACCCCCGTGCGCTTTTACCATATCATAACTTAAACTCAAACCCAACCCTGTTCCTTCGCCCGTGGGTTTTGTGGTAAAGAATGGTTGAAAGATCTTATCGACGATGTTTTGAGGAATGCCCGCGCCGTTGTCTTTTATAGTTATTTCAATCTTGTTACTACTTTTTTTTGTGACAACAGCGACGGTAGGCACGTAAGGCCCGTTAGTTGCTCTGCGGTGTGAGCCCGCCCGGATGACCGGGTCGGACGCGCGTTGAGCGGTGACCTTTTGGCTTACCGCATAAAAAGCATTATTAAATAAATTCAACAACACCCTTCCAATGTCCTGCGGTATTACATTTACATTTCCGATCGTTGAATCAAAATCTGTTTGAAGTGTTGCGTTGAAATCTTTATCTCTTGCGCGCATGCCGTGATAAGACAGGCGCAGATACTCATCTGCCAATGCATTGATATTGGTTGGCTCTTTTAGGCTTGTGCTTGTGCGAGTATGTTGCAGCATCCCTTTCACGATGGCATCCGCACGTTTGCCGTGGTGAAGAATTTTGTTTTCATTCTCTTTGAGATCATCGGCAATTTCGGTTGCAAGTTGCAGGTTGCCGATTGCCAGTTGTGCTTTCAGGTCATCAACCAGTTCTCCATTTATTTCAGAAAAATTGTTTACGAAATTCAACGGGTTTTGAATCTCGTGTGCGATGCCAGCGGTGAGTTCTCCAAGCGAAGCCATCTTCTCACTTTGTATGAGTTGCTGTTGAGTTGATTTTAGCTCTGACAAGGTGCTTTCCACTTTTTCTTTTTGCTGTTGCAGAATGACATTTGCTTTTGCTTTCTGCCTGTTACTTCTCACCAAAATAACTGCTATAATAATTGCGGCAAGAAGCCCCGCCAGCAACAACATAAGTTTTAAATTATTTTGGCTCCTAAGGTGTGCCGCTTCTGCATCCTTAGCCTTTATACCTTCATTGTATGTAATGTTTTCGAGAATCCCTAACTTGTCTTTTTCATGGGTAAAAAGATCATCCTTTAAGGCGGTTGTAAGCTTGAGATATTTTAAAGTACTGTCTTTATTCTTAACTGATTCATAAATATCAACCAGTATTCCTGCTGCTTTAAGCGACCCTGGATCGTAGGACAAAGCTCTTTTGGCGTTTACAGTTGCTGAATCAATATCGCCTCTTGCTTTGTAAATTTCTGCAATACCGTTATATATATTTACAAGGTCTCCCCTTTCATTGTCACTTAAAGCAGGCAATATAGATTTTTTATAGAATTCTAAAGCCAGGTCGCCATTCCCCAACCTGCCATAAGCGATAGCCATTTTTTCTAAACCATAAGCATAATCAGGCTTTAACTGGTACGCTTTCTTTGCGTAGTATAATGCAGAATCCAATTGATTGTTTTGCTCATAAATCCCGCTAATACCTGCATAAAAATAGAGGACCAGGTGCTCTGTATCGGTAAAAGCAGTCATGATGTTTAAAGCCTTGTTGTAATACAACAGGCTGTTCTTAAAATCATGTAACTCGCTATAGGTATTACCGATGTGGGTAAGTGCAAAACCAAGACCTGATGTGTCTTTCATCTTAACAAATAAAGGCAATGCCATTAAATTATAATTTAACGCCTGTTTATAATTATTCAAATCTTCAGCCACGTCACTTAATTCTAACAGGGAATATCGAATCCCTGCATCATATTTCATCTTGTTACTTAGCTGATATGACTCTTGTATATAAGGCAAAGCACTGTCTGGATAAGCGTTTTTGTAATAATGGTAAAGTGAGTATAATGTCCAGACTTTATTTGTGTCTTCTTTCGAAAGAGTTAGTGCATGTTTCATGCTATCTACATTCTGTGCATTTGTATTAAGTGCTGAAAGAAATATTAATAAAAACGCAAAGAATTTTTGTTTCATAGTTCGGTTATTGGCAATTTGATAATAAACGCACTGCCTTCACTTTCTTTCCGTGCCTGCGCTGCCGGTGTGGCAGACAGCGTCTCCACTTTTATCTCCCCTCCATGTGCTTTTATAATATCATAGCTTAAACTCAAGCCTAAGCCTGTTCCATTCCCGGTTGGTTTAGTGGTGAAGAAGGGCTGGAAGATTTTATCAACGATGTTTTGAGGAATGCCGGGGCCGTTGTCTTTTATAGTTATTTCAATCTTGTTGCTACTTTTTTTCGTGACAAGAGTGACGGCGGGGAGGTAGCGCCTATCCTTAGCTTCGAGCTCTGAGTCTTGAGCCGTGAGCAGTGAGCCTTGAGCGGCGAGCTTTTCGCTTACCGCGTAGAATGCATTGTTGTATAAGTTCAATAGCACCCTTCCAATGTCCTGTGGTAT
>DASQJI010000615.1:0-2106 GCA_035631175.1 Parafilimonas sp. | reverse complement strand
TTGCGGTACAGGAAGTTGACGGTTTCATTCGGGTTTGCCGACTTCCACATGTCATTGGCAACTTCTGCCATCTTTGACCCAGCCTCAATTCCATAATTAAAACATGCGCTGAGAATGCCCGAAATGATACAAACGATCAATCCTTTTACAAGGTTGAATTCTTTTACGCTTTCCTTCTTCTTTTCATCGGATAATTCTCTTTCTTTCATCACGCCGGCTCTGCCGCAGATGTAAATTCCAAGCAGGCATAATGCAACTCCAACGAGCACAATTCGTCCCCATGAAGTTGTGAGCAGATCGTTGAATGTTGTTTTGCCCGGCTGCGGATGAAAGTTGTAATAAATCGACGGCACCAGCGCACCAAACGCAGACGTAAAACCAAGCAGCACCGAATTTCCAAGCGACATCCCAAGGTAACGCATGCCGAGTCCGTACATCAAACCGCCAATTCCCCATAGTACACCCCAAAAATACGTCCACCAAAAAGTTGACGAAGGGGTTTGAGAAATGATCTCCGTGAAATGAGGCACGGTAAGCCATGCAGCAATTGGCGGAACGATCAGCCATGAAAATAATCCGCCAACGATCCAGTAGCTTTCCCAATGCCATCCCTTTACTTTTTTATACGGTACATAAAAACTGCCTGAAGCAAAACCTCCGATGAAATGAAATATGATTCCGAGTATGACCTGCATCTGCTAAGATTTTTCGAAATGGCAATTGCAATTTTTAAAAGACGACTAACTATTTGAACAACTTTTGAACCACCACTTGTCTGACACTGCAGCAAAGGAACACAGAAACATGCCCGCATAACTATGTGTTCTTTCTATTGTGCCCTATGTGCCTATGTGGTTTCCCTTTTTGTAAAAATATTTTGCAAACGGTTCCCGACCGTCATGGTCTGTCATGAAAAAAACTTTCGCCGCCAGATCAAATTAAATGCTTAGGCAGATCTTTTACCGACGCACAACATAACTGTTCCAGCACCTGCCTCAGTTGCGTCTTCAAAATAGAGATCGTATGATTGCCTCCTTCGTGACCCAATGCTGCAACACCATACATGAACGATCTGCCCAGGAAAGTAAAATCCGCGCCACACGCTAACGTGCGTGCGATATCCGGACCAGAACGAATGCCACTATCCATTGCAATGGCGATCTTGTCTTTGTATTTATTTACGATTGGCAATAACGACCTGATCGCCGATTGGCCTGCATCCAATTGCCTGCCGCCATGATTCGACACAATAATCCCGTCGAACCCCAGCCTGACCGCCATCTCCGTATCTTCTTCGCTGGCAATTCCTTTCAACACCAGTTTGCCTTTCCACTGATCTCTGATCGGCTTTATCCTTTCTTCATTCAACCTGCCTGAAAATGTTTTGTTCATAAATAACCCGAGTTGTCTCATGTTCATTCCTTTCGGCATATACGGTTTCATCGTTTCAAACGCGGGTTGTCCATGAAACAACGTTTTTAAAGCCCACTCCGGCCTGCCCATGATCTGCAAAATGTTTTTCAAGGTCATTTTCGGCGGCATCGCCAAACCATTTCTTATTTCACGCGGCCGGTAGCCGAATGTAGGCACATCGGAAAGAACGACGAGCACAGGATAATGGGCTGCCGCCACCCGGTTCAGTATACTGTCTCTTATTTGCTCCTCCGCCGGATGATATAACTGGAACCATGCTTTGCCTTCCGTGAGCTCGCTGATCCTTTCGATTGACGACGTTGTTACCGTGCTTAAAATGAAAGGAATGTTGTGATCGAAGGCGGCCCTAGCAAGTATTTCAGGTGCATTTGGCCACATAAGCCCTTGCAGCCCGACCGGCGCAATGCCAAACGGTGCGTCGTAAACGTTTCCGAAAAGTTCTGTGCGGAGATCAGCGGTGGTATACTTCTTTAAATAGTACGGCTTCAGTTCGATCTGCCGTATTTCACTTGTATTCTTATGAAGGTTTACGTCTTCGTTGCAGCCGCCATCTAAATATTCAAAAGCAAAACGCGGAATTTTTCGTTGCGCTTTTTTTCGCAAGTCTTCAATCGATGGATAATTGCTGTTATATTTTATTTCCATGCATGCACGCGTTAAAGACTTTGATGG
>DASQJI010000614.1:0-3840 GCA_035631175.1 Parafilimonas sp. | reverse complement strand
GCACACAATACATCTTGAAAATGGCTGAAAGTTTTTGAGATTGAAATGATGAAGAACTTGTTGAAGTTGTATTTCCGGATTTTCGTTAGTGATGATAAAAAGTTTGAGATCCGGGTTCGTTTGAAGCGCCGGATTTTTTGTAAGAAGAATCCTGTTCTCTCCGGCCGCAACGTCGATAAGTTCCACAACTGTGGCAGAATTTTTATACCACGTGTCAAAGCCAAGCATGCGCAGGAGCTTTGCGAGTTTTCCTAGATGCACGTCAGCGATGAATTTCATTTGTGAATGGTCAAAGGTGAATTGTCAATGCTCCGCGACACGAAGGTCACAACTAATTTCAAGCTGTTCCCGATGTGAGCTTATCAGCAAATGTTCAGGTTTTTGGCGAACAGTAAAGGGACAACCAACAATGTAAGGCTTGTTCAGTTAGCGTTGTGTTCGTTGTGCCCGCGCATTCGCCGTGATCCAAAAATGCGGGGGTTGTAATTGGTAGTAGCACAACAAATAACTCACTACGAGTTAACCACCTCAAACGTCAAACTCGAACATCAAACTTCAAACTTAAAACCTCAAACTTCCATATCTTTCTATCATGAAAAAGTCCGTCTTCATTCCAGCGCTTTTCATAGCAACGATTTGTGTCGCACAGCATTATGAACCCAACTGGGAATCGCTCAACACGAGGGGAATTCCGTCGTGGTTCAAAGAAGCAAAGTTCGGCATCTTCATTCACTGGGGTGTGTATGCAGTGCCTTCGTATGCGCCGGTGATCGAGAACAGTGGTGAGAGTTATGCGGAATGGTATTGGTACAGGATCAATGAAGGCAACAAATACTTTAAACCGTTTCACGATAAAAATTACGGCGCCAATTTTCAATACCAGCAATTTGAATCGCAATTCACTGCAAGCATGTTCGATCCGAAACAGTGGGCGGATATTTTTAAAAGATCGGGGGCCAGGTACGTTGTGCTGACGTCGAAACATCATGAAGGTTATTGTTTATGGAACAGCGCAGAAGCGGATCGCGACTGGGGACGTGCATGGAACGCCGTAACCGGAACACCGCACCGCGATCTTTTAGGAGACCTTACAAATGCTGTCCGTGACGCAGGTCTGAAAATGGGTTATTACTATTCACTTTATGAATGGTTCGATCCTTTGTGGAAAACAGATAAGCCACGTTTTGTGAATGAACACATGCTCCCACAATTCAAAGACCTTGTTACAAAATATAAACCTTCCATCATTTTCTCCGATGGTGAATGGGAACTGACAGACACACAATGGCACAGTACGGAATTGCTCGCGTGGTTGTTCAATTCGTCGCCTGTTGCAAAGGATGTTGTCGTGAATGATCGCTGGGGCAGCAGCACACGCGAAAAAAATAATGGATGCACGTATGCAACATCAGAATATGGCAGTGGCATGAGCGCTGATGTTGTGTGGGAGGAGAATCGCGGCATTGGTCATTCGTATGGATACAATCGCAATGAGCAGATCGATGATTACAAAAGCAGTCATGATCTCATCCTCATGCTCGTCGATATTGTTTCGCGAGGTGGAAACTTGTTGCTCGATATTGGTCCTACGGCCGATGGTCGCATTCCTGTGATCATGCAGCAGCGCCTGGTCGATATCGGCAACTGGCTTGCGGTTAACGGTGAAGCGATCTATGGAACGAGTGCCTGGAAGAAAGCGGCTCAATGGAGCGAAGGGAAGCAACCGCAGAAGAGTGATAAGAGTTTTATGGCAGGCTATGATGTTGCAAAACTGATCAAGCCAAAACAAAACGAAGCGCACATTGAATATTTCTTCACGAAAAAAGGCAACGATCTCTATTGCATTGTTCCCGCATACACGCCGCAGATTCGCATACACGACTTGAAAATTTCAGCAACTACAAAAGCAACTGTGCTCGGTGGTAAAATATTTTCCTGCAAACAAGATGGAAATGATTGCGTGGTTGATCTCTCGAACGCGAAGCCCGGTGAGATACCAAGTGAGATGTTTGTGGTGAAGGTGAGTGGGGTGCTTTGATTTGTCAGTGTATTCGTCGAAAGAGGAAATGTTATAATATTGAACCAGATTTTTTATAATACAGGCTGCAGTATTTACATAGCAGAAAAAAACTATGAGTTAAAGAAGGCGCAGTGAATGCAAAAATTTTCTAGTCAAGCATCGTCCTCGTTGAAAGACGCTGTTAAACACAAAATTCCTAAATTTATTTTTTCAAATATTGACAACCCTAACGGTTGAATAATTAAATTCTGCGTATGTACAAAATCAATGAAATCGCGCCTGACGTTTATCGTATCTCAGTGTTTGTGCCTGAAATACAATTACAGTTCAATCACTTTCTTATTAAAGATGATGAGCCGTTACTTTATCATGCAGGTTTAAAAAATATGTTTCCTCTTTTACTGGAAGCGGTGAAGACTTTGATCGATCCTAAATTACTCAAATGGATAGGTTTTAGTCATTTTGAAGTGGATGAATGCGGCGGGTTAAATGAATGGCTCCATGTAGCACCTAATGCGCAAGCTGTTTGCAGTGAGGTGGGCGCTATTGTTAATATGGCCGACTTTGCGGTTCGTCCTGCCCGAGCCATGAAAAGCAATGAAATACTACAAACAGGAAAATATAATTATCGCTTTATACGAACACCTCACTTTCCTCATGGGTGGGATGCAGGTGTTATGTTTGAAGAAACCAACAAGACTTTACTTTGTTCAGATATATTTCATCAAAACGGGGACTTGGTTGCTCTTACAGATCAGGATATTCTGGAAGCGCATAAATCATCTATGTTGTTTCTTGAAACAGGCCCGCTTATGGATTATACTCCTTACAACCACAAGACAAAGGAAATTCTTTACAACCTTGCAGCTCTACAGCCAAAGACATTGGCCACTATGCATGGTTCTTCTTATTTTGGCAATTGCGCTAAAGCCTTAATAAACTTAGATGAGATATTGAAAGAAGTATGGGGTGAAAAATTAGCAAAATAAATGTGAGGTAATGGCTTCCTTTTTTCTTTAACCAGCATTCCCGATCACAAAAAATCGTGCAAAATAAAAAACTGGTTTAATAAAAATAATTTACGGATTTCTTTCTCCCTTTGTTCCAGGTATGGTTCTATCTTAGCAAACGGACTTGTTCCTTCGTGCACATTTCCCAGTCCAATGACGTTCCCTGGCGCATGATCTTTTGCATGCAGCTTTTCCTTCTGCGAATGTTTCTTTGAAAAGGAATTAGCACAGCAAGGACGTCGTGACACTTCATTCGGACAGATTCGTTTTAGTTTGTGATTAAAAAAATTATTTAGTCAAGCATCGTCTTCTGCAAAGAAACGATGCGTAGATGATCGCATCGTCCTCGTGAGCGACGATGCTCGGCGTATAAACTTTAACTGCAGCTTAAGTCGTGACGCTTGTGTGGAGTTTCTCTTACTCGTTCATGACCCACAACTCAGAGTTGCGGCTATCCGAAGCATTTAGCCAGCTGCTTTCTTAAAGCCCGAATTCACAATAACAATTTTCACGCTTTTTGCCTGGGCATCGAGTGTGGTTGAACCGGCATATTGCGTGGCATCCGGAAGATCATCATAGGTGATATTGAACACCACTTTCTTGGCAGGATCATCAACAGAAGTGCTGACATCCAATGCCATGATCTTTTGATTTTCTTTATCAACAGAGATAGAAAGCATATCACCCTTTTCATTATAGTCCGGGAAATTTAATTTAAACTTTTTGCCGGGTTCCAGCACCTGGATAGTTGCATTGCCTGCAGCATATATCTGCTGTATCTTCCCTGCATCAGGAGGCAGGTATGTTTGA
>DASQJI010000613.1:0-1715 GCA_035631175.1 Parafilimonas sp. | reverse complement strand
GCTTGAAGATCTTAAAAAATTCTTTAGCAACCGCATTCCTAAAACCAATGTTTTTGAAGGCCGCAATCAAATTCGCATCACGGAATGGGGTCCATACGATTTCCGCTACCCTTTATTATGGTTGAAAAATGTTGACAGTATAGGCTTGTATCATTTCGAAGTTTTAATACCAACCGGCGACCGGCAACCGCGGACCGAATGGAAACTCAAAACCGCACATGGCTTCGATATCATCCAAACATCAAAAGATCAAATCACCGTGAAAGCAGATTCGTCTGTTGTCGACCGGTTCATTCAAATAGAATATAGCGGCGCTGCTTTCACTGATATGTTCGGAAAATATCAGCCGGCAAATGATGCTTACGCTTTTGAATACAGCGAATTTGATCCGCATTTCACCTGGAATATTCAATTCTTCAAATGGGATTCGTTACATGATCCGCAAAAAAGCTATTCAGCTTTCATTCAATCGCTGTCTACGCCGTTTTTTTCGACTACAACTTCTAAAGTTGATTACACGTGGTGGAGTTCTATAGGAAAAGACCTTCCCGCTGATAGTTTTGGCACAGTGGCAACTGCGTCGGTTAACTTGAAGGAAGGCAGTTATGTGGTTGGAGTTACTGCCGACGATATGGTGAAACTGTTTGTTGATGGGAGAGAGATCATCGACGCCTGGGATCCTTCGTATACCGGCCTCGATGAGAACACGCATCACGATAAGAAAATTCACCTCGCACAAGGTGCGCACGAATTCAAGATCGTGCAGGCCGAGATCGGCGGTTTGGCGACGCTGATGTTTTATTTCGACCGGGCTCCATGACTACCACTTGTGTAATTTTAAGCCGGATCTTGTTTAAAATTTTAAGTTTGTTTTGGTGAAGACCTCGGCTTGCATATTGCTCGTTTCGTTGATCGCGTTTGTTATAGAAACAATCAAACTTCCAACTGCCTGTTTTGAAAGTAAAAAAGTTGAGACGCATGCATGTTGCAAAATGAAATCGATGCAGAATGGGACCTGCGCACAAAAGCAACAGCAAACTTCAAATCCGGGCGATTGTAACCACTCAACAAAATGCGCGGATTGCCCGCTGTGTTCGCTTTTTCCGGGCCAACAATTGAACAACTTGTCATTCTCACCAACGGCTTTTGCCAAAGAATATTCCATCCTGCAAATTCACGCGCTTGCAGATTACTCCAACCGCGAATGGAAACCACCCAATTGTGTTTAAAAATTTCAAACACATTCTTAATTTTTAAACAATAAAATTTTTGTATGAAAAAGATAATGCAAATGGCAGTGGTTTGTCTATTGGCGATAAGCACGACTGCTTATGCCGGCGACGGTCGTAAAGGCACAAAAAGCGCTGCGGATAAGGCATCCGTTACTTCGTGCCCACCGGCGTGCAAAAAAACCAGTTGCGATACAACGTCGTGCAACACGCAATGCACGAAACAAAAATGCGGCATGAAGAAATCATAATGCCGTGATTCGTTTATTAAAGCCTTCCCGGTGTGCCGGGAAGGTTTTTTCATTTGATCCGGTACGTGAGCCGGCCATCTATGAAGTCTGCAATTTGATTATGGGCTAAAAGATTAAGACCAATAAGCCAATGCCTTCCCATTTGATAATTCAACCCCCACCGATGATAGATCGTATGAAACAGATCGGCGTACACTTCATTGTAATAATCTGTTTGTTTGTACACATATATTCC
>DASQJI010000612.1:0-2451 GCA_035631175.1 Parafilimonas sp. | reverse complement strand
GAGGCTCCGGAAAAAAACAACTTGTTCCCAACCAGCGTTAGATAAAGTGCGTTGGAGCTTGTAGAACCCGGGTAAACATCTATCGGTACTGTTCCGCTTGTTTTGCCGTTGCTTTTCCATAATTCCGTTCCATAGGTACTATCGAAAGCAATAAAGTACAATACCGTTTTGCCATTAACCAGGTTATTAAAGAAACTGCCATTATCAAATGCTCTTATCTTTTTTGTACCGCTTGTTGTTGAAGTCCACAACTGGTAATTGTTGGCTGCACTGTCTTTGTACCGAAAAAAAAGACTTCCCGCCAAATCAGCCATTTCGGGTCGATAAGAAGTACTCATGTAATAGCCTTGCGTGCCCGGCAATATATCCGCAACCAATACCACCCCGGCTGAATCTGAGTATTTGTACAATTCCCACCCGGTTGACGCTGCGTAACCCATAAAACAAAGCGCGTTATTGCTTATAGCAAAAGGGCCGATAACGAAGGGCAATGTAAAACCTCCCGGCAACTGTATATTGTTGTTCCCGCTTACTGGATGCGTTCCGCCCGACCCACCATCAGTTTCCCACAGCAAGCGGTTGGCACCGTCAAATGCTGAGAAGTATAACCGGTTATTAAAAAACGTCAATTGAGCCGGGTAACTTGCGCCAGAGCCTGGATCAATGTCAGAAACCATGAATGTGCCGGATTCGCTGCCATCACTTCTCCACAACTCCTGTCCGGTTGAAGCTGAACCCGCGGTAAAAAATAGTAAATTATTTGCGGCTGTGAACTGGTAAATGCCACCGGACAGTCCATTCAGGTACAAATCCTTTACCATTGTTGTGCCGCCTTGAGTTCCATCGCTTTTCCATAACTGATCATGGTAGTGGGCTAAGGAAACAAGAAAATATGCAATACCGTTTACATTCGTGATAGCCTCAGGATAACTGCTTTGGCTTTGGGAAAGAATATCCCTTACGAGTTTAGTCCCGGCTTCGGTACCATCAGAAACCCAAAGTTCCTGACCACGGGAAGGAGTCGTTGCTGCAAAAAATATTTTATTCCCAGAAACAATGATATTAGTTGGAGATGAACCTTCATTGCCCGCATTGATATCCGCTACGATGTACGTACCTGAATCAGTACCATCGGAACGCCATAACTCTGAACCGTGAATACCGTCATCCGCAGCGAAATAAATGACGTTATCCAACACAGCATAATACCAATTAAATGTGTTGAACTCATTGTCCTGAGGATAACTATCCTTGTCTTTGTCTATATCTTTCACAAGATAGGTCAGGCCGGTAGTAGCTTCAATTGCGCTTCGTTGTTCGTTCGTTTGAGCGAGCTGTCGCGGTTTAAAACCGGAAGACAAAATTTCACACTGACCTGTTGTGGAATCGTAACTGAGCGAAAAACCGTCGCCGGTAAAATTGAACGATCCTTTTTTCGTTGAAAAGTTTTTATGTTGGTGGATCGCTTGATTCTGTGCGAAGATTTGTATGCTTGCAACTAAAGCAACGCATAAAAACACGAGTGGTTTAGGGACGCTCATAAGAATAGTTTTAGGTTAAGAATAAACAAAAATAAGCACCGCCTCAGTAGATTCAAAATAGTTTCCAATCAGAACGGTGAACAGTAACTTCGCGTGTCAATAAAGAAACATGGGCTTATTCGATAAATTATTCGGCAAAAAAGAGAAAGAAACTTTGAATGAAGGTTTGCAAAAAACAAAGGAAGGTTTTTTTGCAAAAGTGACAAAGGCGATCGCAGGCAAAAGCACCGTCGACGAAGAAGTGCTCGATAACCTGGAGGACGCGCTGGTCAGTGCTGACGTTGGCATCGACACAACGATCGAGATCATCCAACGGATCGAAGCCAGGGCAGCAAAAGATAAATACATCAACACAAGCGAACTGAACAAATTACTGCAGGAAGAAATTGAAGATATATTGACCGATGCACCGGAACAATCATACCAGGAATTCGATCTTCCGGATGACAAAAAGCCTTACGTGATGCTGGTCGTCGGCGTTAACGGCGTTGGTAAAACCACGACTATTGGAAAACTGGCTTACAATTATAAAAAGGCAGGTAAGAATGTGTTGTTAGGAGCTGCCGATACATTTCGTGCCGCTGCGGTTGACCAGCTAACGATCTGGAGTGAAAGAGTGGGTGTGCCGATCGTGAAACAACCTATGGGCAGCGATCCTGCAGCGGTGGCTTACGATGCGGTGAAAAGCGCTGTAACTAAAAAATCTGACATTGTGATCATCGATACTGCGGGACGTTTGCACAATAAGGCGCATCTCATGGAGGAGCTTTCGAAGATCAAACGTGTTACACAGAAGGTAATTCCTGATGCACCGCACGAAGTGCTGTTGGTGCTTGATGGTTCAACCGGGCAAAATGCCCTTGAACAAGCGAAACATTTTACGGCAGCAACGGATGTGACAGCAATCGCC
>DASQJI010000611.1:0-6370 GCA_035631175.1 Parafilimonas sp. | reverse complement strand
TTTCACGCACGAATCTCCAGCAACTGCGGACGAGTTATCATGCGACGACAAACGATAGCGACCTGCTTGAAAATTATTCCGAAGACAATCGCGATGCGAAACAAATTCAAACCAACGGGCAGGCAGGAATTGACTATCATCTCAACAAGAAAACAATTGTCGGTGCGTTGTTTTCAACGAACTATCGCAAGTGGACGATGGAATCGTTGAATGATGCTTTCGTCACAAACAATCATCAAACAGACACGGTGATCGACATTGTCAACAATGAACTGCATACTACCTTGTATTACGGCGCTAATTTGAACCTGCAACATGATTTCGGGCCGGATGAAAAGCTCACGATCAATGGCGATTATCTTTATTACAAGGATAAAAATCCGAGTACCTATCTCAACAATTATTACGACGGGGCCGGCAATTTCCTTTTCAAAGAGAATGTAGAAAGCAATAAACTCACGCCGTTACATTTTTGGATCGTCGCGGCTGATTACTCGAAAAAGCTCTCAAAAAACCTGGACCTGGAAGCAGGGCTAAAAGGAACAACTTCCGGCCTCGAAGATGGCATACAGGTTGCGTCATTCACCCGAACCGAGTGGATAACAGATACCACGCTCACCGGAAGCCACCGTTTAAACGAAAGCATTGGTGCAGCCTATACTTCTTTCTCGATGAAGTTTTCGGACAAGACCTCGGCAAAAGCCGGTTTACGCTACGAATACTCCGAAACAAGCATTGAATCGCTTACGCATGGGGAAAAGATCAACAGGTATTTCAGCGAATGGTTTCCGAGCGTTTTCTTGCTGCACGCCTTCAACGAAAAAAATTCGCTGAATTTTACTTATAGCAGGCGCATTTACAGGCCGAGTTACAGCGACTTCGCACCTTATGTGATCTTCCAGGACCCCAAAACCTTTCAAACCGGTAATCCTTCCCTGCAGCCCGGGTTTATCGATAATGTGAGCGTATCCTATACATATAAAAATAAAATCATTTCGCTCTCTTACAGTTATCTCAATCCCACAATTGTACAACAACCTCAGGTTGACAAATTAAGCAACCGGATGGTTACCGCATCGGCAAATGCCAACAGCAACGAAGATGTCTCTGTAAGCCTGGCATTGCCTTTTACTGTTACAAAGTGGTGGAGTATGCAAAACAACTTATATCTTGACTGGACGCAGTTCAACGGATTCTATGAACATCCTGAAAAAACAGAGAATACGAACCTGTTTTTTAACGGCGCGCAGAATTTTACACTGCCAAAAAATTATTCGTTCAGTGTTTCCGGATATTATAGTTCCGGGTTCGCGTGGGGCAACTATGTTTTTAAATCGGTCGGTTCGATTGACGCAGGCGTGCAAAAAAAATTTAAAAACAGGTCGTCACTATCACTCAATATCCCCAACATCGTGAGTTCATTTAATGTTATGCGTATGTCTGGAGATGTGCCCTCAGAAGATCTCATTATCAAAAATAAAAGCACGAACAGTCACACAGGCGTCAATCTTTCCTTCACGCACAATTTTGGAAGTGACAAGGTTTTACAGAAGCGCGAACGGACAACCGGCGATGAAGATGAAAAAAGCAGGGCGTATTAAAATATCGGTAAAAATCTACCAACTACTCAATAGATGGAAATGATAATTCAATCGGCGCCGGATACTACCAGGTTCCCTTCAAACTGAAGCTGACAAGGCTTGCAAAATAAAAAGAGTAACGTTGAATAATGTTTCATTTATAGGTTGACAACCAGGCAAGGTTGTCAACCTATTTTTCTTGGGAACAAAGAGCATCTGCTCAACCATGACACGCCAAATGGAGCTACATCTTCATCATTTATTTACACGATTCACATTTTGCTATTTGTATTTACTTGACCAATCGCTACTCTTGCAGCACCGATAATATATTGCCTGCAGGGTCCTTGAACCACGCGATCTTAGGTCCCCCGCCGCCGTCAGCTATGCCTTTTTCGTTGGTTTTAATATTGGGCATGTCGTATCGTTCAAAAGCAATGCCTTTTGCTGTTAAATCGTCAACTGCCTCTTCAATATTGTGAACCGGAAAATTGAGAACCGTAAAGGTTGCAGGCTGATGGTTTGGTTTAGGATAGATTATGAAACGGTCGTCGCCACCGATATGCAGTTCCAGTATACCCATATCATTTTTCACAACGTCGACACCAAGTGTTCCGCTGTAAAACTCCCTGGCTTTTTCAAGATCATCGACTGAAAAACTGCTGAAAGCTTTTGTTACTTTAAACATGTTATTTGCCTTTAATGGAGAATATTTTGCAGCAAAAAAACTGCCAGAAGATTTGTTTCTCACAGATAGGACTGACGTGCACAGAAATATTTTATCTGGGTTCATCTGTGTAATCTGTTAGAGATTCTTATCGTTCGATCGTAAAAGCTGTGAATGGAAAGTTTTTTCTCACAGATTGCCACAGATATGCACAGAAATATTTTATCTGTGTTCATCGGTGTAAATCTGTGAGAGATTCTTAGAGTTTGATTGTAAAGTTGGGAATTCAAACTTTTTCTCTCACAGATTTCACAGATATGCACAGAAATATTTTATCTGTGTTATCCGTGTAAATGTGTGAGAGATTCTTAGAGTTTGATCGTAAAAGTTGTGAATTCAAAATTTTTTCTCTCATAGATTTCACAGATACGCACAGAAATATTTTATCTGTGGGATCTGTGGAGATTTTTTTCTCCGCTCACCAACTACTCCCTCCTCCGCCACCAAAACCGCCACCGGAAAATCCGCCACCTCCGCTAAAACTTCCGCCACTACTGCCGCTACTGCTCGGTGCACTGTAAAAAGTCGTCGACATTTGTTGCATCGAATTGTCAAGACTGTTCATGAAAGCCAGCGTGGAAAATGTTGTGTAGTTGCCGGAGTACCATTGAGGCGGAGGAATGTCAAGCCCTTCAAGCTTATCTTTCCATTTGTCAGCAATATCAAATACGATCGCATAAGGCAAAACTTTATCGAAATAATTTTCATCCTGTTTTAAGAATTCGCGTAGCCGGTCTTTTTCGACCAATCGTAAAAATTCCTTAAAGCCTGCGAGCTTTGCGTACAATTTATTTCCCTTCTCTGTTTTCTTCGTCATCAATGCTCCGAAGACCACAGTAATGATACCACTTGTGATGAGCGCGATGCCACGCCAAAGATTTTCATAACCGGAAACGATCGAAAATATTCCAAAGGCGATCATACCGAGGCTGAGAAAAATAAACCAGCAGCCCAAACCTCTCGAGCCCTTCGTATAATACGCACCCTTATCAACTTCTTTCTCCAGTTCTTTTTTCGCCGTATACATCGTCTTATAAAGAACATCTTTCAAAGAACTTAATTTTACACGATCCCCAGTTGCGAAAATGCCGTTGAATAATGTTCTCTCAAACGTCATAGCAGTCGAGGGAAGCTCTTTTACTTTAATGAAAGTATATTCTTTGTTTTTCAGCAGACCAAGCAGCGCCTTCTTTTCCGTTTCTTCCACTTTCAAATAGCCACCCGCTCCCCAATATGGCACTAATGCTGTAAGGTCTCTCTTATCAAGTTTGTCGTCGATGATGTAACCGGAAACACTTGGACTGATATTTTCAGGAGGGTAGTATTCTGTTTGAATGGTCAGCTTTTCATCCCTTCCCCATTTTCTCCAAGCCATGAACATAGCGAGTAAAACCGCCCCCGGCAAAAACAGCCAGCCAATTCCCATCAAGCGGTAGTTCTGTTCAGTCAAAAGATCTTTTGGCAAAACAATGCCCAGCGTAACAGCCTCATAGTTGTTGAGCCGGACTGTAGTATGTCCTGAAAATATCCTGTTGTCCGTCCAGTTCGTTTCTGTATTGTTCTCCCGTGATCCGTAGGAACCCGTCGCCACGAAATATTCAGGCGTTGCAGTGAGGCTTTTATAAAGCTCAACTGTAAAAGTTACCGAGTCGATAGTAGTTTCCCATTTATCGCCAATGACGTTGAAGTATAGCTCTGCATGATCGTTAAAAAAGTTGATCGCGTTCAGGAGACGGTAATGTATCACATACCGCTGATCACCATCAACCAGTTCGTCCGCTGAACCGATCTTGATTGACTTGTAATCGCCTTCAGTGCTTACATCATAATTCCATCCGTCTACTTTGATGTCCTTAATAAACGTGTGTGCATATCCACCAGACTCCATTTGCCTGTTTGCCTTTTCTGTACCCGGCGGTAAAGATTGCAGCTGGTATTTGAACGGGATCATTCGGACAATGCCATGCCTTGGTTCGGTGAAATGAACGTTGATCGTTTCATCAATATTAAGCGAAGCGTCCTCGTTAACTATGATGTGGACGTCGTATTGTTTAATAGTGAAATATTCCTGCGCCGACGTGGCGCCACAGCATAAAATTGCAGTCAGTATGAGTGCAAAAAGCTTTTTCAATGGGTGGGATTTAAAACTTCACCTCTACATTTCTCGCTTCGCTTTTATCTTCCAGTTCGAAGAACTCACGCGGCTTAAAACCGGTCATATTCGCAAGCACGACGCCGGGAAATTGCTGGATGGAAGTATTGTAGTCTCTTACAGTTGCATTGTAATATCGACGCGCATTGCTAAGATCTCCTTCGATGTTTTGCAATGCCTGTTGTAATTCGAGGAAGTTTTCGTTTGCCTTTAATTGCGGGTAATTTTCAGCGACCGCAAGCAATCCTCTTAAAGCCCCGGTCAATACTGTATTGGCCTGCGCCATTCCCTGCACGTCGTTCGGCGGAACACTGACCGCCGCATTGCGTGCCTGCACAACCTTTTCAAACGTCTGGCTTTCGTGCGCCGCATAACCTTTTACCGTATTAACGAGGTTTGGAATTAAGTCAAACCGTTTTTTGAGAAATACATTTATATCACTCCAACTATTGTCAATTTTTATTCGCGCCTTTACAAAACCATTGTACATACCAATGATCCAAAGTGCCAGTATTACGACTATGCCGATGATGATCCACAGTATCATAGTAAATTTTTATGTTTAAAAGAATTAAAGAAGTAGTGACAAGCGTTCGTGCAATGTAATGAAATACGAGGACGTGAATGGCTAAATATATGACAACGGTTAAAGGCAAAGCTGAATGAAGGCTCGCACGGGCGAAATGTTCCAATTGAAATGGCTTCGGCTACAGCTCTTTAAAACTGAATGCACTGATGCAAGGAAACGATCGAATGCTTATTTTCAAAGATCGCTCAAATAAATTCCGACGTCGAAGTAAACAGTTCCAACGTTTGAAACTTCTAAAGAGCTCTGTCAACAAAGATTGATTTCATGGCACCCTTGCTTTCGGTGCCCGCATAAAACTCATCGAGATACCTGGTCATTTCTTTCTTCACCCTATCGCTTAACCAGGGAAATTTATTGATAGTGAGATATATTGTCTCTTTTTTTTCTTTGAATACGTCCATGATCGCCTGGATTTCCTCAATGCTCCTCGCAAATCCCATGTAATATCGTTCTGTCACCTGCGTAATATCAAGGCCTTCGGCGGGTACCGCGTAGGGCGCGTTTACAAGACCTGCGTAATCAAAATCGTATGGGACCGGGTATGGCCTGGCAAGCGTGTCTGTTTTAGGTACCATTAGTTTTATATTGTGATAATTTCCAACAGCCCAGTCGGTATTACCGATCATATATTGGAATATACTTACGAAAGTTATCTGGTGCCGGTCAGTTTGCTCGGTTGAAAAATGCTTGGTCTTTATCTCTTTGCAATTGTTCCTGTCGGCCATGTCTTTCATGTCCTCGATGAGAAAAGCGTACTGCGTAAAAGATTTTATTTTCTTTTGGCTATCCACGAAAGTGAGATGTATCAGTCTCACGCGAAAACTCATCACGGAAAGAAGATTATATATCTTATATGCGAGATATTCCTTAAGCAGGAATTCTTCATTTGTCTTTCCGGCGTTGCAACTGCTTACAAGCTTCAATTTCTTTAGTGGAGACAATATAGGAGAGGCCGAGTTTTTGAAATTGACATACAGCGAGGCAAAATCGCAGTTGGTTTTTCGATAGATACCTCTCGGTTCCACAGCCACCTCTTCGTTTACTACCAAACTGTCTGAAAAATGCATCTTCATCTGTGCGGGCTGCCAGGTAGGTGTTGTTTTCGCCGTCCGCAGGTTTCGCAGGTCCGTGGTCATGGTTGCTTCAATCACACTGTCATCCAAAAAAAATTGCTGGCGGTTTATTGGCGATTTCTTTTGAGAAAATACATCGGAATGAAATACACTCACAAAAAGGACAAGGACCAATAAATATCTCATAAACGTCAAGGCTTTATTTGCAGCTGAAGGTGCACAAATATAATAAAGGAAAGTTTACACCCT
>DASQJI010000610.1:0-7320 GCA_035631175.1 Parafilimonas sp. | reverse complement strand
GACTTTCCTCAAACGCAATTTTTAATGTTGGGCGTCGAACTTATAGCGGACAAAGCAAGTTATCTCGAAAATATTTTTGGAGACAAACTCATAAACCTTGTGGGCAAAACGAATCCCGCGGAGGCCTTTGCCATTATTCAAAAAGTAGGCTTTGTTTTATCAGAAGATTCCGGGCTTATGCATTTTGCCTGGGTATCAGGCATACCAACCTTTGCATTATTCGGATCATCCCGAAGCGACTGGTCGCGACCGCTTGGAGCGCATACTTTTTTTCTTGATTCTTCGGACCTGCCGTGCGGCAATTGTTTTATGGCCCGATGCAAATATGGAGACACACATTGTCTTACGCGCTTTACCGCCGAATTTGTTTTTGAAAAAGCAAAAGCACTATTATCATCGATCAGGAGTTCCACCATACCCGAATAGGCTGATGATCGCTTTAGCCGTGTCATCCATCGAATACACTAAAACCGCTTCGTAAACCGTGTTGGAACTTGCTAGCAACTCAGATGCTTTCGCCTGCATTTCGTCCGTCGTTTTTACGACGTGCCAATTCTTTATGTCATGATGCATCGGCTGCGTAAAGCTGATCACATGCGCGCCAGCGTATAAAGCTTCAAGGCATACCATTCCAAATCCCTCATAAGACGAAGGATGTAATAATATTTTTGACCTCTGCATCAAATTCAGAACTTCCGCATATGGAATGTGTCCGGTGAGCGCAACGTATTCTTCAATTGAATGTTGCCTGATCATTTCTTCAATTCGGTTTCGGTCTTCACCATCACCACAGAGCATTGCTCTCAAGCCGGGGAAGTTCTTTTTTAGTTTCGCCACGATTTCTACAAACAGATGGTACTGCTTCAATCTGCTGAGCGAGCCGGCACCTATCACGTCGATGTCCTTTTTTGCTTGAGGGGCGAACAATGAAATATCGATCCCCATCGGTATCACATAGCGAGGTTTGATACGATGATTTTTATAAAACTCGTCAACCAAAAAATCAGAGATCGTGATCAACGACGATGGCTGCGGTCGAATACGTTTGACATACCTATTTGCTGCCCGCGCGTCCTGCCCGACGACCCAGCAAAAATGAATAAGCTCGAAAAAACGGGCTGCGTATTTGCCGACGAAGGCGCATTCAGTGCACCACATGCTGAGAATACCGAGCACCTCATGTGATCTTTTTATTTGCCGCACATGGATGAAAATTTTTGCCCACATCATAAGCCTGCTCGCTTTATTCTTATGAAGGCCATTAAACGGTATCACCTCCGTTTTGTGCCAGTTATATTTCTGATCTGAATGCGGATATTGAAAAGCAAATACTATCACCTTCAGTTGCGGAAAATTTTTGTTCAGTGCGCGCACGAAGTTCTGGAGCGAAGGCAGCCAGGCCGTGTCAGTCTCGTCGGCGGCAAACGCAGGAGAAAAAATAAGCAGTGCGTTAGTTTTCGTACTCATCGAGGTCAATGATGTGATCACACACGTTTAAGGCGTGCGTGCTATGGGTAACCAATAGAACTATTCTATCCCGCGACAGTTTTTTGAAATGTTGCAATAACCGTGTCTCAGAAGTTTCATCCAGTTCATTAAATGGTTCATCCAAAATAATGACGGATGAATCTTTATATAATGCTCTCGCTATTGCGATACGCTGACGCTGCCCGCCGCTTATGTTCTTACCACCTTCCGTGATCATGGTGTCAATTCCACCGGGTAGTTGATCGATCCATTCGGCAAGTCCGGCTATCCCGATCACATCAGCCAGCTTTTTTTTGTCGCCATCAGTTTTATATAAAGTGATGTTATTAGCAATGGTATCGTGAAGTAAGAACGCGGTTTGCTTTACGTACGCAATTTGCGGCCACATGTTCCTCAATTCTGATGGTTGCATTTTTTTGCCGTTAACAAAAACAGAGCCTGCTCGTGGTGCAAGGAAGCCAAGAAGAATATCGATCAGCGTTGTTTTGCCTTTGCCCGAGCGGCCCCTTATGCCGGTGAGAGAATGCTCGTTAACGATGCAGGAAAGATCCTTGAACACAGTATTGTTACCATATGCAAATTCAATATTACGCATCTCTATCTTCCCGATGGGGTCATTAAAGGGAATCGTTTCATGGCGAACGTTGATTTTTTGCGCAGCCAGTTCGTTTACCGTGAACAGGTAAGTTTTTATTTGCCCGCCAAAATTTATGATCCTTGAGATGCCCGGAATAATTTTATACGCAGCTGCAACAAAAGCGCCCAGCATAAACACACTGACGCTGTTTTCGGAGGAAGAAAAATTGATCGATGCAATGAGTATAAAAAAACCAACTACCGCGAACGTTTCGAAAAACCGGCCGGGTATTGCCTGCGTTACCTGCATGTTTGCGATAAAACGGTTTACAGTAAACTGGCTTTTTGTATAACGTTCAATAAACAATGCATTTTTATCGTAGATATTGCTTTCGATAAAACCCTCTATCGCCTCATTGAGATGTTGCAATGAAAGTTCATTTGCGGCTTGTATGTTCTTTCTTGTTTCCTTCAATCTTCTTTTTGTTATGTAAGACAAAACCAGGATAGCCGGTAGCAGCACGAGCGAAACAATCACCAGCAATTGCAGGTTATACAGGGCCAGGGCTGTTATGGACACAAGGATCAATATCGATTCATTGATCACTTGTTGGGTGCAAGCCAGCACATACTGCGCAAACTCTATTGGCTGAAAACATATCCGTCTAACCCACACTGCGGAGTCAATGTTTACGTGGTCTTCATAACTTCCTTCCAGGTACATCAACAAGTTTTTTCCGGTGAGCCTGGACGCGGTATCAAAAATATATCTGAACTGTGTTTTGCTTACCAGGTATCCTGCGATGCCCTTAGCAAGAAAGATGACGATGAGTATCAGGGCTGGCGCCAGGGATTGTTGTCGCAGGTTTAATTTTTCAAACATCGGGCCCATTGCGCCAATGGACCGGCCGCTGTAAAGATTCAACACCACAAAAAGGAGTGCGATAGAACCGATATCGGCAATGCTCAACAATGTGTTCAAAAAGATTAGCGTTGTAAACTTACGCCTTTCTGGGCTGGTGAGTATTGCCCGGATATCTGCGAATGTTTTTTTCAATATCGACGAAAATAATTTGTGCAATATAGTCTGTAGCGGAGAAAGTGTTGCCGCGGCTAATGTCGAGTCATTTCGCCGGCAGAAGAAATCTCTGCTGTTAGTGCCATCGTCATTTCGACGGCAGGAGAAATCTCTACGTGCTCTTCCCGGCTTAGCGGAGAGATTTCTCAGTCGCGGTAACGTAAGGGCAAGAAATGGGTGCTCGTTGCGCTCCTTCGAAATGACGGTCTGTTTCCGTTTCAACAAAACTGCGAATCGTCATTTCGACGCAAGGAGAAATCTCAACGTATTCGCCGTCGTTTCGACTTTAGGAGAAATCTGAACGTGATTTTACCGGCGGTTAAGCGTAGAGATTTGTCAGTCGCGGTAATGTAATTGCAAGAAATGGGTGCTGATTTCGCTCCTTCGGAAATGACGGCGTGTTTGCTTTCCGCAAGATAGTCTGCTTCCTGCTTCGAACGGTCTTTTTGCTGCTTGCGCGCAGAGGAAGCAGAGATAGCCAGAGACTGGAAAGAGAAAGCGCGGCCATTACGAAAACCTGCTCACAACGACTTCCGCAAGATCAAATGAAACGGTATCTCCACATGCTCATTTGATTTTTTCAAGATGAGTTCGGCTGCCTTTTCACCCATCAACTTGAAATCCGTACTGATCGTAGTGATACCATCGAGAATTATTTTCTTCAACGGCGTTTCGTTATAAGAAATAACACCAACATCCTTTCCCACCTGCAATGAAGTGCATAATATTTTTTCAATGAGCACAACAAGATCATCTTCCATTAAATTAATATACACTTCTCCCTTTGCGACGGTCTCGTTCGCGATCTTGTGCACGACCTTATGTGAAAAAGCATACTGCTGGCAAAACCTTGTGAAGCCGTTCAATATCTCTTGCGGGAAATAGGTATATGATGGAAAAATGATCTTTAATGCATCATATTTTTTAAGATGCGGTAAAGCCTGCTCCAGTGCCCCATAGATATCCTTCTCGAAATTCTCATACACTGCCCCATAGGCGCCATCAACTTTTGCTAATAACTTATCGAGCAGTACCAACTTCTGTTTCGGCAGCGCGTTAATGATCTCGTCCGCATGCACTCCGCCTTCCAAAAAATGCGGAATGATAACGTAATGATCATAATCGTCTCGTTTGTTCTCAAGCAACTTTTTGAAAAGTGAAAAGTCATTATTATAGATATAGAAGTCGATGGCTGCCTTTTCACCCAATGCAGCCACGAACGAATCGTAAATAATTTTTTTATGGGTGCTGAGTTTATTGAACAACAAAAAAATCTTCAAAGGCCGGTTGAATTCGGTCTTAGCAATGAAGTAACCTTTGCCCGGTACCGAACCGATGATGCCCATTTTCTTCAACTGCCTGTATGCGCGCTCTGCCGTATCTCTTGAAATTTCCAGTTCGTAACTAATGTCGTTGATGGATGGCAACACGTAATTTTGTTCGATCCTGCCTGAATTAATTCCCTTGACGATTGAATTGGTTAGTTGTAAATATTTCGGGGTGACTGATTGTTCATCGATGAAGATGTACCGGTAGATATTCTCAGAAGGCATGAAGCAATCGTTTCTACAAACCTAATGTTTTTGAAAACAAGAATCAGCTGAGTTAAGGCATGCCGGATCGGGTGATGATCGTTGGCGATTTTTCCACATCAAGGCGGGTAAATCAGAATCAGAAATGATAAGGTACTTTTCAGCACATCGTTTAAAAGAGGCAAAAGGGGTTCGGCCGAGCGCTCATTCATCATTAAAAATGCCGGTTACAAGTAATCTGTCATATGCTTAATCTTCGCCTTGTCATCAAATTCAAAGATTGAAACAATTTTACTTTCTTCTGTCTTGTGGCTTGAAATAATTTCCCTTATCAAAGAGTATTGCACTATTACGATATTTTGCTTTTCAATTAAAGTAAGCAGCTTGATCTTAGCATCGTTTGTTTCGCCCAAATGTGAGGTGTACCCACTGCGCAGATCATCCTTTCCATGGAATGCAAATTTTTTTTCAGGAGACAGCACGTGCTCGTAGTATAAACTATCAGAGTAAAAACTCATTAGTTTTTCTACATCCTCAGTTGTTGCATTTTGCTGCATGATGTTTTCTTTGCTCTTTAGGTACTCTTTAATAAGATCAGCATTCGATGCAATACTAGTTTGCGTCGGCACATACTGGTAGAAAATATTCATGATGAGCAAGAAGACGAACGTTTTCATGACCATATTTTAGGAGGTTAATTTAGAAAGTTTTGCATTGGCTGCCGCTTTAGATTGATGTGCGGTTGTCAGTTATCTTTTTTCGGTCAGTTCGAGATTTTTCAGGCTCGGAGGAAACGTACCGCAATGTTTTTTTTCAACCAAAATAATTCAGACACGGCAAACCAACATTTTAAGACGATCTTTCCGGTATCAAAAGACGTAGGAATGGTGAAAATAATAATTTGGAGCCTTAATACTGCTTAATTGCAAATGAATAAAATCAACCGCGAAAATATGGCCTGCACCGGTGCGGCCGGTTCGAACTGAACCCTCGCGGCGAGCCAAAAAGCACTTAATGCAGTAATGAGACACCTTAAAGAAACTTTCACGTTTATCCCGCAAAACCTGTGAATAATGTAACGGTTTCAAAGAATTGTGTAACGATTTCCAGGGTAATTCGGCTCACATTTGTAACGTGGTTAAGACAGCCTTGATCATTGCAAATACATAACGGGCAAACTTTTCATATGAAAAGTTGGTGATCAAGAGGCCTAATCACTTAAAAAATAACAGAATGACAAAATTAAAGGTCGGAGTTATAGACCTCGTGATCAGCGGCCCAATACATTCAATGTGGGCACGTGTTATGCACGCCAACCTCGCCAGCATTATGCCACAGGTTGTTGCCACCTGGTGTGAACAGGAGGGTCATGACGTAAAAATGATCTGCTACACGGGTGTTGAAGATTTAAGTAAAGAATTACCGCAGGATGTTGACCTCGTTTTTATCTGCTCCTTCACACATGCGGCCCTGCTGGCGTATTCTCTTAGCAACTATTTTCGGAGTAAAGGCACTGTAACAGTGTTGGGTGGCCCGCATGCACGTTGCTACCCGGATGATGCAGTAAAATATTTCGACTATGTGTTGGGGTTTACAAATAAATCAACTGTTATAGAGGTTCTCGAAAATTGCGCACCGCAGGGCGAAGTTGGCAGGCAACTTTCAGCGAGACAGCAACCCGCGGTTCTTCCCGGCGTGGAAGAGCGTTGGAAATTTGTGGCCGATACTTTGAAAAAAGCTCCTTTCATAAAGTTCGTACCAATGATCGGGAGCCTGGGTTGCCCTTATACATGCTCGTTCTGTATCGACTCAACGGTGAACTACCAGGCCCTTAGCTTCGAAACAATGCAGAACGATCTCAGGTTCCTCCTAACCAAATTTAAGAAACCCGTGGTTGCATGGCACGATCCGAATTTCGGAGTACGCTTTCATGAAAATATGGGTGCCATTGCCGCAGTAGCCCGTCCAAAAAGTTTTCGTTTCATAGCGGAAAGCAGCCTGTCGATTCTTTCTGAAGACCATCTGAAAGAAATGCATAAGAATGGGTTTATAGGAATGCTGCCAGGTATTGAATCATGGTACGACTTAGGAAATAAATCACGAACAGCGCATATGGCCGCCGAAGACAAATTAAAAAAGATATCGGAACACGTGAATACGATCCTTCACTACATCCCTTATCTCCAGGCCAACTTTGTACTGGGTCTTGACACTGATTCGGGCGACGAGCCATTTGAATTGACCAAACGTTTCATAGATATGTCGCCGGCCGCATACCCGGGATATTCTTTGGTGAGCGCCTTTGGTGAAGCCGCTCCGTTAAACCTGGAATATCAAAAGGTGAATCGGGTGTTGCCAATTCCTTTTCCTTTCCTGAATACATCTTCCATGAACATTAAGCCGAAGAATTACGGCTGGGTGGATTTTTATGATAAGCTCATTGACTTGCATAGCTATTCTTTTTCAGCAAGAGCTGTTTACAGGCGTTTCCAGGCAACGGATGATTTTACCTCCAAATGGATGAATCTCATGAGGGCTGTCACACAAAAAGGAAAAGGTGGTCACGGACGTTTAAAGTTTTACCAGTTGGTGCGACAAAACCTTATTGAAGACCGCAATTTCAGGGATTACTTTGAAGGAGAGACA
>DASQJI010000609.1:0-1927 GCA_035631175.1 Parafilimonas sp. | reverse complement strand
ATGTGCCATGAATTCAGACGAAATGCGTTTCGAATTGTTGATCCCCAAAAGGCTCGTGACTGAAAAATAATTCGTTGCTTTATCCATTAATTGTTATTTCTTCTAAATAAAAAACGCTTGTATATGAGATCTGTTTTCATAACCGGTATTTGTATGTTCACCCTGTTGTCTGCATTTTCCCAGGTGGATAACACGCAGGTGAAAATTCCGGAAGGTTTTGTTTCATTATTCGACGGGAAAGACCTGGAAGGTTGGAAAATACCAGACGGTGACAATGGCCACTGGAAGATATTGAATGGGGTAATTGACTACGATGCAGAAAGTGAAGCAAAGGGCGACAAAAGCCTTTGGACGAAAAAGCCCTACAAGAATTTTATTTTGTATGTCGACTTTCGCATTAAAGCGACGCCGTGGAAAAATCCGGAGGTGCCAATTATTTTGCCAAGCGGTTTGCATAAGCTTGACGAGAATGGCAACGAGATCACAATGGTGGTACCTGATTCTGATTCAGGCATTCTGTTACGCGGCGTGGGAAAATGCCAGGCAAACATTTGGTGCTGGCCTATCGGCTGCGGGGAAGTGTACGGTTATAGAATGGATACAACTATGTCACCCCAGGTGCGCCGGGGTGCCACACCGAAAACAAACGCTGATAAAAACATCGGCGAATGGAATACTTTCAAGATCACTTTTAAAGGCGACCGCTTAACGGTAGAATTGAATGGTACCGTTGTGATCGACAATGCACAAATGCCCGGCATACCTGAAAGCGGACCAATCGGTTTACAACATCATGGCGATAAGGAGAACGGCGAATGGGTAAGTCCTCCTGCCTTAGTTCAGTTCAGAAATATTTACATAAAGGAACTGTGAAGAACTAAAGTTCCCAGCCTTTTCGATATTCGCGATACAAGAACTTATTGGCATCAGCATCATTTATGATCTTCATGTTTTGAGAGTCGTACAGCACTTTTTTTCTGGCGCGAAGTGCAACGGCACCCAGTAAGATGGTTTCAGAAACAGGTAACGCATTTAGAAAACTGCCCGGCGATTGCGTATTGTTCTTGAACGCATCGATCCAATATTTCGTGCCTTGTTCATTCACATCCTTCGGGGCTTCCTGCCCGTTCAGGAAAGCTTTCATTTTACTATCTGGCAACAACCTGGGGCTTTCATTGCGGAAACCTGAAAGGATCTTCCCTTTATCACCAACGAACATCATTCCTTCGGGCTCAAGCGATCCTCCTTCGAGTTCTTCCGGTGTTGCCGGTTTCATTCCGCCATCGTACCAATACAGGTCAAAGGGCGGAAGTGTTTCCTGTTTTGGAAACTTAAAATGAATGATACATGAATATGGAAATGCCACATCATTTACCACATCCTCGCATACCTGGTTTTCGACACGGCAGGTTTTCGCGCCAAGCGCTTCGGCTGACACCGGTGCCGTATTTATTCCGAGTGTAAGGAACATCGGCCACAAACTATAATGTCCCATGTCGGCGATGCTTCCGCCACCGAAATCATACCATCCGCGAAATACATTAAATGTATAATTCGGGTGATAAGGCCTGTGGGGGACGACACCTAACCAGAGGTCCCAATCAAATCCTTCCGGAACCGGCGGTAGATCTGTTGGATTCGCGCTCCATTGTGGCCAAAATGGCCTGTCAGACCAGTTATGAATTTCGCGGAGTGTTCCTATTTGTCCGTCGGCTATCCATTTTTTTACGATGTCGTTTCCGCCACGCTTGCTCCATGCAAGCAGGTGAGTACTGACACCGGTCTTTCGTGCTGTTTCAATCGATAATCTTGCCTCGTACATCGATTGCCGATCGGCTTATGAATTACCACGTGCTTACCGGCTTTCATTGCAGCTATTGAAATGTAGGCATGCATATGGTCTGGCGTCATGATCTTTACTGCATCA
>DASQJI010000608.1:0-14615 GCA_035631175.1 Parafilimonas sp. | reverse complement strand
CGCAGCGGCAAAAGAATTATGCGCGCACATTAAAATTGCCAACGATCTACACGCCGCAAGTCGTTGTGAATGGAGTGGAACAGTTCGTTGGTTCCGATAAGGTAAGATTGCGCAAGACTATTGACGGCGACCTACAACTGCCAGCGCAGAAAATGCTTGAGATCACCGCTGTAACAAAAGATGACAAAGAGATTTATGTTTCCTATAAAACGAATGATACGGGCAACTTGAACGTCGCATTAGTTCAACTCAAGGCGGAAAATAAAATATCGGCTGGAGAAAATCACGGCGCGTCACTACATCACGTGAATATTGTCAGGGACATTAAAACAATTCCCCTGGAAGCAAATGAAGGAAAAGCAGTCGTTACTGTGCCCAACGGTTTATCACATCATGACTGCATGGTAATTGCATTTGCGCAACGTGGCAATGATCTGAAGATCACCTCGGCTGCGGAGGCGAAAATTGACGATCAATAACTTTCTCCAAGCTATAATTGCACGCAAACGTTTTTCGACTCAGTAAAGAATCTCAATGCCTCCCATCCACCTTCTCTTCCAACACCGCTATTTTTCATTCCGCCAAACGGAGTGCGGAGATCGCGCAGAAGCCAGCAATTCACCCAAATAATTGCACTTTGCGTTTTTGCAGCCACACGATTTGCCTTCGAAATATCCTGTGTCCAGATCGTTGCCGATAAACCATAACCTGTAGCATTCGCCAACCGTAAAGCCTCTTCTTCAGTTTCGAAAGACTGCAGCGTAACAACCGGCCCGAAGATCTCTTCCATGTTCGTTTTGCACGACGGGCCGAGACCTTCGATCACCGTGGGAGCAATAAAAAATCCATTCGAGCATCTGCCTTCCACTTTCACCGAATGGCCGCCGCATAAGATCTTCCCTCCTTCCTGTTTTGCGGTTTCAACGCAGCTCATCACTTTGTCAAAATGCAGCTTGCTTACGATAGCACCCTGCTTTGTTTTTTTATCCAAAGGATCTCCCACGGTAAGCTGCTTCGTTCTTTCAAGAAATTCGGTTTTGAATTTTTCGTAAATATTTTTTTCAACGAGTATCCTGCTGCCGCATAAACAGATCTGTCCCTGGTTACTGAATGACGAGCGAATCGTTTCATTCATCATCCGCTCCCAATTACAATCGGCAAAAATTATATTCGGGTTTTTTCCGCCGAGTTCCAGCGAGAGTTTTTTGAACATTGGCGCTGCGACAGATGCTATTCTCGCGCCGGCTCTTGTGCTGCCGGTGAAGGAGAGTGCTTTTATTTCAGGATGTGCAACGATTGCTTCGCCAGTCCTGTTGCCGGTTCCATGTACAATGTTCAAAACGCCGGCAGGTAAACCTGCTTCGTTGCAGATCCTGCTTAACAAGAATGCAGTTACCGGTGTTACCTCTGACGGTTTTGCGATCACGCAATTTCCTGCAGCGAGCGCAGGGGCAATTTTCCAGGTAAATAAGTATAAAGGGAGATTCCATGGCGAGATACAACCAACAATGCCGATCGGCTGCCTCAGCGTATAGTTAATGGCCTTATCCTCCATCTGGTGACTTTCACTCGCAAAATGCATGATGCCTGTTGCGAAGAATCTGAAGTTTGCAGATGCACGCGGTATGTCAACACTCTTACTTAGCCAAAGCGGCTTTCCTGTATCGTTTGTTTCAGCGAGCGCAAGAGCATCCAGGTTTTCATCGATGAGGTCGGCAATGCGGTTGAGTATTTGAAATCTTTTTTCAACCGGCGTCACACTCCATTTCTCAAACGCTTCCAGTGCAAACTGAACCGCCAGCTCAATATCTTTCTCATCGCTATCCGGAACATGCGCAAACACTTCGCTGGTTGCCGGATCGATGCATTCAATCGATCTCCCGCTGAGTTGGCCGATCAGTTTGCCGCCGATGTAGTTCTCTAAATAATATGGTATGTCAAGGTCTGTCAGGGAAAACTCGTTTAAAGAATTTTAAAACTAAACGTTCGATTGTGAATGGTGAATTGTCAATTGTGAATGGCTGTTTAACTTTCCGGCTTCCCCATACTATCGCACGGCTAAGTAATAAACGACGCTTCATACCTCAAACCTCAAACCTCAAACTTCAAACTTCAAACCTCAAACGTCAAACCTCAAACTAAATACAACCAGTCCTCCCACCATCAACCGGAATACTCACACCATTAATGTAAGACGCGGCCGGCGACGCGAGAAATGCTGCCACCGCAGCGAGTTCAGAAACATCGCCAAAACGTTTCATCGGTATTTCCTCCTGCATTTGCTTTTCTACCTGCTCAACAGTTTTTTTCGTTTTTTCAGCGGTGGTTTTTATTAAGCTGCCCAGCCTTTGTGTCTTTGTAGAACCGGGCAAGATGTTGTTGACGGTGATATTGTACTGTCCTAATTCATTTGCCATTGTCTTTGCCCATGAGGCAACCGCACCGCGGATCGTATTTGACACGCCTAAATTCTTTAATGGAATTCTCACCGAAGTTGAAATGATATTTATTATTCGTCCGTATGCATTTGCCTTCATCGAAGGGATAACAGCCTCAGCCAAAATATGATTGCAGATGAGATGCTGATTGAATGCATCCAAAAAATTTTGCTCTGCGGCATCTACGATCGCGCCGGCAGGCGGACCGCCCGTGTTATTGACGAGAATATGAACAGGGTTATTCTGCACATGTGCGAGTATTATTTTCTTTACTTCAACCGGCTTGCTGAAATCAGCGACAAGGAAATTGTGCTGCTGGCGCAATGATATGTCGAGATGCAACAAGGCCTCTTTTAGTTTTTCCTCGTTGCGGGCGAGCAATGTACAGTTAGCGCCAAGCAATGCTAACTCTTCGGCGATGGCCAAGCCGATGCCCTGGGTGCTCCCGCAAACGATCGCGTATTTGTCAACCAACGATAAATTCATGCTGTCAAATTGAAAAAAAAGGAACTGCGTGCGACAGCGCCAAAAGTAAATCAGAAAGTTTATTGGGTAGCCGGATTATACTGGATCACCACTTTGGCATTTTTTTGTTTGTCGCTCGAGATGAAGAGCTGATAACGTTTGCCACCAGTTGAAATGATCATCAGTGCGGTGTTCGGAGCAATTGCGCCTAGGTTATCCGCAACCATCACAAATTCGTGCATAGTATTATTAGCATCGGCGTGCAGGTTAAGAACGATCGGTTTATCGGTCAGACCTTTCTTCCAGGCTATAACTTCGTTGTTGTGATAAACAGTGATCGTGTCTCCGTCAATTTCGCCGTTATCATACAATTCAATTTTGATATCCGGCATTGTCGTAATGATCGTCTTGACCAATGGGTTGCTTCTCGTTTTTATCACCTCAGGGACGGGAACGGGTTTCTTTGCAGGTAGCTCTTTTATTTCCGTTTGTGTTGCTGATGGCGGGGTAATTGTCGTCTTTGCTATTGTATCCTTTTTACTTACTACCGGTGGCTGCGTTTTCTGCTGAGTCTTAGCCGGTGTGGAAGGCGGAGCTTTCGGCTGCGTCTTCGTTTGCGCTGTAGTGTTCGGCTGTGGCTTTTTCGCGACTGTTACGTTGCTTTTTTTCACCTGGTCGATAACCTTATTCACCTGGGCGGTATTATTAAGGTCAAGCTTATCGGTGAAACCGGGAACTTTCCGCTTCAACTCTGCCATTGTTTTCGGTCCAACAACACCGTCTGCCGGAACACCGAGAGCCGCCTGCAACTTTTTTGCATTTGCCTTTGAGACATCGTTTACAGCCGGAGCCGACACTTTCGGCTTTGCATTGTTATTCGTTGTATTGTTATTGGGAGAATTGTTAGTAACAGGCGGCGCGGTAGGCGTCGATTTTTTTAGCAGGAAATCTTCTTTTTGGAAATCGGACTCGGTCACTTTCTCGAGGTAAACGGTTCCCGAACCGCAATCCCTTCTGGAGTCGGTATTCACGCTGGTGAAGGTGCCGGTAAGCGTTTCCGTTTTTCCATCTTTCCCGTAATCAAGCGTACACGTCATAGCACAAGCTTCGCTATTGCCCTGTATCTTCAGTTCAACTAACTTCAGTTCTTTCAGCAATATGCTTTGCGTTTTGGGAAACCAAATGCCCTCAAAGGTAGCTTTGCCGTAAAAGACAGTAGTGCGGTACGAGTACGTAACGCCCTCGAGCGAATAATTTTTTAGCTGGTCTATCTGTACCTCGTATTTATAGTATTCCTTGTAAGGACCCACGCTCGCGTAGAAGTAACCGCGCCAGATGCCGGTAAGGTCTTGTCCAAATATGTTGCAGGAGATCAATAAGAAAGCGGCAAGAACCATCCGTTGCTTCATGTTACAAAACTAATTGGAGGTGAATTTAAAGAACAGTTAAGGTTTTACGATCGTTTAGCTTCGTTTAGTTGGGAGCTTCTTCCGCTGTCGCTATGATTCGCTACTTTTGCAGCCCGTCAAAAGAATTAGGAATTAGGAATTCAGTTTCACGATTGACGATTCATGAACTATGATCAATATTACTTTTCCCGACGGCGCTGTCCGTCAGTATGAAAATGGTGTTACTGCTTTAGATATTGCGAAATCGATCAGCGAAGGTTTGGCCAGAAAAGTGCTTGCTGCAAAGGTGAATGGCGAAGTGCGCGACTCAATGCGGCCTATTTACGAGGATGCAGAAGTAAAACTGCTCACCTGGAATGATGCCGAAGGAAAATCTACTTTCTGGCATTCGTCTGCGCATTTGATGGCTGAAGCCGTTGAAAGCCTCTTCCCGGGTGTAAAATTTTGGGTTGGTCCCCCGGTTGAGAATGGCTTTTACTATGATGTCGACCTCGGCGATCGAAAGATGAGTGAAGAAGATCTCCGGGAGCTCGAGAAGAAAATGAATGAGCTCGCTAAACAGAACAATGCTTATATCAGGAAAGAGATACCAAAGGCAGAAGCAGTAAGCTATTTCACAGAAAAGGGCGATGAGTATAAACTGGACCTTTTGCAGGGACTGCAAGATGGCAAGATCAGCTTTTATACGCAGGGTAATTTCACAGACCTCTGTCGCGGACCGCATATTCCCAACACTGGTTTCATAAAAGCGATCAAACTCACCAGTTTGGCGGGCGCTTATTGGAAAGGCGATGAAAAGAATAAAATGCTGACGCGAATCTATGGCGTCTCTTTTCCTAATCAGAAAGAGTTGGATGAGTACCTGGCGATGCTCGAGGAAGCAAAGAAGCGGGATCACCGTAAACTTGGAAAAGAACTTGGAATTTTTACGATGGACGATGATGTCGGGCCCGGACTTGCGTTATGGCTTCCGAATGGTGCGACCATTATTGAGGAGCTCGAAAAACTGGCAAAAGAAACTGAGGAAGACGGTGGATACAAAAGAGTTGTTACACCGCATATCGCCAAAGAAAATCTTTACCTCACCAGCGGCCATCTTCCTTATTATGCAGACAGCATGTATCCACCTATGGAACTGGAAGGTGTAAAGTATTATCTGAGGGCCATGAATTGTCCGCATCATCACAAAGTATTTGCAGCAGAGCCGAGAAGCTATAGAGAATTACCCTTGCGGTTGGCAGAGTACGGCACCGTATACCGTTACGAGCAAAGCGGTGAATTATTTGGGTTGATGCGTGTTCGTTGTCTTCACATGAACGATGCACACATCTATTGCACGAAAGAACAATTTAACGATGAGTTCCGTGCGGTGAGTGATATGTACCTGAAGTATTTCAAAATTTTCGGGATCGACAAATATGTTATGCGACTGTCGCTGCATTCGCCCGATAAACTCGGGGTGAAATACGTGAATGAACCGGAACTTTGGAAAGAAACAGAAGCCATGGTACGCGAGGTAATGACCGAAGCGAATATTCCTTTTGTTGAAGTGAACGATGAAGCCGCGTTCTATGGCCCGAAAATAGACGTGCAGATATGGAGTGCCATCGGAAGGGAATTTACGCTTGCGACGAACCAGGTGGATTTTGCACAAGGACGCAGCTTTAAGCTGGAATACACCACGCCGGATAACAAGGCGGAGACTCCGCTAATCATTCATCGTGCTCCGCTAGGGACGCACGAGAGGTTTATTGGCTTTTTGCTCGAACATTATGCCGGAAGATTTCCGTTATGGTTATCTCCGGTGCAGGTGAAGATCCTGCCTATCAGCGATAAGTTCCTGCCGTATTCGAAAGAAGTCTTTACCCAACTGAAAAAATCCCGGATACGGGTGGAGGTAGATGAACGCAGCGAAAAAATTGGCAAAAAGATACGGGAGGCTGAAATAGCAAAAGTACCTTATATGCTGGTGATCGGCGAACGGGAAACAACGGAAAGAAAGCTCGCGGTGAGAAAGCATGGAACTGCTGACGGCGGTTCGAAAACTATCGAAGAATTGATAAACATGCTGTCGGAAGAAATTCAGAACAGGAATTGATTTTGAAATCAAAAACAAGGTTTTACCTTTATTCAGTTATAATTATTCACGAAACAACACTTAATGGCTTTACCACAGAGAGGAAGATTCAATCCTCGTTTTATCAGGCAACCGGAGCCTGAACATCGCATCAACGAAAGAATCCGGGTACCGCAGGTTCGTTTAGTTGGAGAAAACGTAAACGTCGGTGTTTACCCTACACAGGAAGCTCTCCGCATCGCTCAACAACAGGAACTGGACCTGGTAGAAATCTCACCAAATGCTGATCCTCCGGTTTGTAAGGTAATTGACTACAAGAAATTTCTTTACGAGAAAAAGCGTAAGGAAAAAGAAATGAAGGCGAATGCCAAACAAAGCGAAGTGAAAGAAATTCGTTTCACGCCCGGCACCGATGATCATGACTTTGACTTTAAGACCAAACATGCTGAAAAATTTTTAAAAGAGGGTAATAAAGTAAAGGCGTACGTGCAGTTCAAAGGACGCGCAATTATGTTCAAAGAACGTGGTGAGCTCTTGCTGCTGAAATTCGCTGAACGTTTGGGAGAAGTTGGCGTATTGGAAGGCTTACCCAAAATGGAAGGCAAAAGAATGCTTGCGATCTTTGCGCCCAAGGGAGCGAAGAAGAAGGCCTAAAAATATTTCGTTGACAGTTTACAGTTGACAGAAGAGAGAAAGGATGTGAGATTCTTTCTCTTTGTTTTTTGCACCGACTATGCGAAGCAAGATCTGTTTGTTTTAAAGTTTGAGATTGTTCAACTGAATATGCAATAATCAACAACCCCGGATACTCAAGCACCTTCTTTGGCGCCGAGGTATCTTTCTGCATCGAGTGCCGCCATACAACCACTTCCGGCGGCGGTAACTGCCTGGCGATAGATTTTATCCTGCACATCGCCGGCCGCAAACACACCGTCCACATTTGTGCGCGCTGAACCGGGCATCGTCTTAATATATCCTGCTTCATCCATGTCAATCCATCCTTTAAAAATTGCGCTGTTCGGCTCATGACCGATCGCAACGAAGAATGCACTAACGGGTATTGTTTGCTCTTCGTTTGACTTGTTGTTTCTTACTTTAACTCCCTCCACCCGGTGTTCGCCCAGCACTTCAACAGTTTCTGTGTTCCAGTAAATTTTTATGTTAGGCGTATTTCTTACACGGTCCTGCATCACCTTGCTTGCGCGCATGCCGTGCTCATCCTTGCGAACGATCATGTGCACATGCGAACAAAGCTTCGACAAGTAAAGTGCTTCTTCACAAGCGGTATCGCCGGCACCAACAATCGCAACTTCTTTATTGCGGAAAAAGAAACCGTCGCATACCGCGCACGCGCTTACGCCGTATCCGTTCAATCGTTGCTCGCTCTCAAGGTTCAGCCATTTCGCCGATGCGCCTGTTGCAATTATGACCGAATCGGCTTCTACCAATTTTTCCTCATCGATCCAAACCTTGTGAACGGGACCCGTAAAGTCAACTTTCGTTGCAAGCCCATAACAGATCTTCGCTCCCATGCGGGCTGCCTGCTTTTCAAAATCGATCATCATTTCGGGGCCCTGCACACCATTGGCATACCCCGGATAATTTTCAACTTCAGTCGTTATAGTCAGTTGCCCGCCCGGTTGAATTCCCTGGTATAACAAGGGTTTCATGTTTGCTCTCGCAGCATAGATCGCTGCCGTGTACCCTGCGGGCCCAGAGCCAATGATCAAACAATGTGTCTTTTGAATTTTATCCATAATTCATCCCGTCTCCTAATGTGAATATTTATGAAGCCCTGACCGCCAAAAAATTTTCTTTGGCAGGTGCGCCTTCAACAACCCTCAAATATTTTTTGAATGCAGCAAAAATAATAAACGCCCGGTTGTTTTGGACGTACTTATGCACAGTCAGTGATCAGAAAGGAATTTGAATGGTCAGATATTGCGCCGCGTACCCGCAAAACGCCCCAAGCGCATTGTTGCTCACATTGCCGATCACTTTTACGGGTGAAGAAAATGGATTCCCGTTCGATTGAAAAGCAAACTCCCAGGTACGCCAGAAATCGAAGGTAGCCTTATCGATATTGCAGAACTTAAAGGTTATCATATCGCCGCGGTGAAAAAATCCAAAATCTTCGTTATTACTTACCTGCGCAGTGTCGTTTTTATTAAAACCGCGTGGGATCTGAAATGTGTAGGTGGTGCCGTCAACCACCTGGTCGTCGAATGCCGACGTGTAGCCGGGGTAAAACGGCTCGTTATTTACTTTCGTGAAATAACGTACATAATCACCTAAACCCGGCGGATCGTGAAAGCGGCCAAACAAAACGCAGCGCGATGGATCCGGATTGTTCGGAGCAGGCGTCCACCATAACGAATCACACGTTTTTTTCAAGAGCGGAATTGTTGTGGTGGAAGTGTATACCGAGCTATCACTTAGCTTGATGGTCAGCATGTAGCTCCTGTTAAGCTCTCCTAACAAGACATGTTGCGGATCGGTATAATCAACGGTGTAGTAATAGAGATCAAAGCCCGACGAATCCCTGTACGCATACTCAACGAGATTAACCGACTTAAAACCGTCTGTGATCGTTACCGCTGCATCGTGCACAAACGAAGCGGAAAGCTCTTCCGGCGAAATTGTACCGAAATAATTCAGGGAACTTGATAACACAACTACAGGAGCGCTGTTATTTTCAATACTTGCGTCAACAACCAACTTCGGCGCCTGGTTTTGCACTTCGAGGTTGATCTCCCGTTCGCAGGATGAGAGCAACAAAAGAAAAAGACAGTAGTATAAATGCGGCAACTTCATTAAGTAAAACAAAGTTATCCGCAATCGACAACGCAGCTAAAAAGATTTCTGAAGAATACTGTTAATTTACCGCATGAAATTGCAATTCTGGAGCATCGGCAAAAGTCATGACGATTATGTAAAGAAAGGGATTGAAGATTTCAGCAAGCGCATCAATAATTATTTTCCGGTTGAATGGCTCTTAGTTCCTTCTCCGAAAAACGCATCTTCGTTACCAGGATCCGATCTAAAGAAGCAGGAGGCAAAAGCGATTCTTAAAAAATTAAATAAGGAAGATTTCCTCGTATTGCTGGATGAGTCAGGGACGCTACTCAGTTCTGTGGAGTTCGCGGAATTGATACGCAGACATTTGTCAGGTAATACGCGCAGTCTTATTTTTTTAATTGGTGGCGCGTTTGGCGTAAGTGAAGAGATAAAGCGGAGAGCAAACTTTACCTGGAGCTTATCTAAACTTGTGTTTCCCCATATGCTCGTGCGTCTTATTCTTGCAGAACAGGTTTACCGCGCATGTAGTATTTTGCGCAATGAAAAATACCATCACACTTAACGGCTATCTTTAGTTCAATTCAGAGCACATGAGTATCACTGTTATCATTGTTATCATCACGGCGATCATTTCGTTCATGGCCTTCAGTAACCAGGAACTCTTAAACAAACTCATCTTTTATCCACCGGCAATTTCGAGAGAAAAGCAGTGGTACCGATTCTTCAGTAATGGATTAATTCACGCAGATATCGGACACCTCGCCTTTAATATGATCTCACTCTATATGTTTGGCGGATTGGTTGAAGACGCTTTCCTGCAAATTTTTGGCGACAGCGGCAAACTACTATATCTGGTCATGTACATATCGGCGCTTGCCGTGTGCCTGATCCCCACCTATATGAGTCACAAAGACGATCATTACTACAGGAGTTTGGGGGCATCAGGAGCGGTATCTGCAGTCGTCTTTGCAGGGGTATTTCTCTTTCCGGAACAGAAGATCGGCTTGTTTTTTATACCTCCGATCATTCCCGGGTTTATTTTCGGCCCGCTTTACCTGGTCCTCACAGCATATTTAGCGAAGCGCGGTGGTGGTGGCATTAACCATTCAGCGCATTTATGGGGAGCGTTATACGGGATTGCATTTCTGATCCTAATGTGTGTTGCGTTACGTACAGACTTTAATCCTATTGATAACTTTGTTCAATCTGTGAAAGCTTACTTCCAATAATATTTGTTTGATCATGACTGAAACGGATTGTTTGCTGGTCCATAATCCTGGCCTATAAATTCACCGGGAGCTTAGCATTTGTAAAAACTCTTCTTTCTTTCTGCGCGATACATCCACTGTAGAATTATCGCTCATAATAACATATCCACCATCGCCCTTTACGTATTTTTTTATGTGCGAAAGATTAACGATATGTGAGTTATGTACCCGGAAAAATTCTTTTGGGTTGAGCATGGATTCGATATCACCCAGCGTTTTTGTAATAAGCATTTTTTCTCTGCCCTCCTGGAAGATAAGAACATAATTCCCTTCTGCCTCGCAACGGATAATCTGCTGCGTTTTAATAAGCAGCAGTCCATCGCCCGTTGGCACCGCTACAGAGCCGGAGGCATTGTGCCCGCTTCGCACATTTTCATACAGGGATTTATACTGCCAGTTAATATGCCGGTAGTTTTTTTTCTCCTCAGCTTTTTTTACCGCCGCCATCAATTCATCGATTTGAATCGGTTTCAGCAAATAATCAAGCGCGCTAAAGCGGATCGCTTTAATTGCGTAATGGTCGTGAGCCGTGATAAATACTACGTCAAAATTGATTTCCGGAAAATGAGCTAACAGATCAAAGCCGCTCATGCCGGGCATTTGTACGTCAAGAAATACGATGTCAGGCTTATGTTTAATAATTGCTTCTATCCCACTTTCGGCTGTTTCCGCAATAACGGCAATTTGTATTGAAGGGCAGTAATCGTTCAGGGCAATTTGTAAGGCCTTGCGGCTCCGCGCTTCATCATCAATAATAATCGCTTTCAAAATAATCTGCGGTTCTGAATTTTCTTCCGCACAATTTAACGAATCCATTTTTAAGTTTTAAAGACGAGAAAGAGAACCGCGTGTTTTGTGATCCCGATAGTTACATTAAAGATCACCGTTTATCGAAACCCCTGATACAAAAAAACTCTCAACATGTTCGTGGGAACTGATCAATGCACATTAAACAAAACACCTTACATAAAAACTTATTTTGACTTATCAATTAAAGTTGCCTGAAAGGCCGTGCGTTTCCATTCAGCTTCACTAATTGTCCAAAGCTGGGTGAACCTGATTTCCTGCATTATTTTTTCTTCGCCAAATAGATAACTCATTTTTCCTGTTATTACAGCAGTATTGTTATTGTATAGTAATATTTCGACATCACTGCTAACGATGTCTGAAATTTTCCTTGGCGCAGCAGCATAAGCTAGCCAATCTTCTTTGTGCTGGATTTTACCCCATATGTCACTGTGCCGATATTCCGCGGCGAGTAGTTTACTTAAGGTGCCAGTGTCGCTTTTGCCCCATGCTTCGGTGAAGCGCTGTGTTTTTTGCAGAAGCGCCTGTTGAATGCTTTCATCAGGCTTTATGGGTTGAACACTTATACTTTGCTGCGAAAAAGCATTTAGATAAAGCATGGTCAGAACAAGAAACAATAATGGTTTCATGAGAATTTAATTTTACATGTTAACAGGCAATTCAGTTAATGATATTGGTTGCAGCAAGCCTGGTAAAGAACTTATTGCCTCATTTTTGATGGAAGGGACATTCTTATCAACACCTGCCAATGGCCATCACGTTTTATCCAAATATCCGTGACCAGGAATTCGGCATTGATTGTTGATGGGCCAGAATGAATTGCACCAGGGGCATAAGCAGCTTTCCAATAAAGAACACCTTCACTCTTAGCTGCTTGTCCATAAAAAGTGATATTTAACGCCCCTAAAATCTCCAAACTATCTGTAGTTAGATGATGCAATGTATTAGCCATCCAAATACCGCGATTGACCAACCCGTTCAATGAATATTCGGGCGCTAATATTTTATCCAGCTTCACAGAATCAGGATGTATAATTACTTCGTTCCAGTCATTAGTTAACTGTTGAATTTCCATTCTAGCGGAGTCTTTTGCGCCTTGTGAAAATTGAGCTGTAACATTAATATGAGCTCCAACAAACAGCCCTGTAGCCAGAAGTATTTTCTTCATGCGTTGATTTATTTCCGCTTATTGTTTTACTAAGATCTGTGTCCATTTTTGTTTGCTTCCGGATACAATCACTAGATAAGAACCAGGAGGAAGTGCGGAGACATCAATCTGTTGATCAAACGTTTTATCAACTGCTATAAACCTATATTGTTTTAATTCTTTTCCTGAGAGGTCACATATTTTTAGTTGCATGCTTGTTTCGTTGATCCCATTCAATCGCAAACTCACCATTTTTGTAGCAGGATTGGGAAACAACTTCAAGCCTGTTTGATTTCCAGCTATTGCTTCGCTATTTTTATTAGTTGAAACATTTGAGAAAGCAGCGCCTAATGTTATAAATGATTTTGTAACTGAATAATCAGAAGATAGAGCAGGACTGAGTGAGCAAATAGTTTTCACACGCCACTGGTATTTTGTTTTTGCAGTTAGGCCTGTTACGATTTTATTATTGCCCGTAACATTTATTGAAGTCCAGGTTCCGCCAACTATGCGGTATTGCAGTTTGTATTTGAGCGCCTCAGGCATTGCATCCCAATGCAACCACGCGAAGGAGCTGCTGATACTGTCACTGTATAAATTCGTGGGAACAGAACAAATAAATTTGGCTGAATATTTCAATAATGTGAAATCCAGGTTATACTTTCCCTGGGGTAAAAGCGCTGAAGATATTTGCTGTGCAGAAGTGCCTGCTACAAAAATATTTCCGCTTGCATCTGCACCAATCGCTGTTGGATAATCATCACCATTAACAACGCCATTAAAAACTTTCGACCATACAAGATTTCCCGCAGCATCGAATGCAACTGTAAATACATCGGCTGCGCCTGCTAAAGTTGAGCTGCCTGTTATCAATAAATTTCCTGACGCATCAACCCCCATGGCTGTGGCTAAGTTATTATAGCCGGAATCCCTGCTTACAGTCTTCGCCCAGTTTAAGTCTCCTGTAATGGCATTGTAGCTAAGGATCAGATAATCGGAAGCCTGCGTTGTAAGGTTATCCTGTGTGCCGGCAACCATTATATCTCCAGTTATTTCAGGACAGTCGGGCCCTATAATATGTACATCCCCATTTACCGAGCTATAATTTTTTGACCAGGCCACGGAAAAGTCTGCAGGATTATAAGCAGTTATTGTAGCTTCATCAAACGATCCTGTGCCACGGCCAACGGGAGTGGTATACAATAGACCATTCATCAGCTCCAGGCCCGTTACTTCATCATCTTTATTGCCTGCACCATTAATAGCGACTGAATTAATCAGCTTGCCATTTTTATTATATTCGGCCACGTATCCATCTCTATTTGTTCCATTGTAAATAAACCCGGAAGTATAAATATTCCCTATGCCATCAATTTCCAGGTGATTGAACTGGCTTTCACCCGACGTATTCGCGGTAGTCTTTTTCCAGAGTAATTTCCCAGAACTGTCGTAAGAAGCAATAATACCCTTGTATACTGATAATGCGGTCTGTGTTTCGCCCACTACGATAATATTTCCATTGGGCGCAACTTTTAGATTTAGGAATTTTGTATCGCCTGCAAATGAACCACTATAAGTTCGCGACCACAACAGGTTTCCATTCATGTCCATGTTAATTAGCAGGGCGATAAGATAAGAACCGTTATCTGTGTTACCTGCTCCGTAAACTTCACTGAAATCTCCATTACACTGTACCTGGTTAATGTGGTCATTTAAGGCCGAGGCATAACCGGTTTTCCATACCAGGTTTCCATTGAGGTCATAATTTCGAATAACAATATCACTACCGCTCCCTGAGTTATAGATGTTGCCGCCAACATAAACGTTGGGGCCTGCTTCGTCAATAACAACAGCAGCTGCAGAATCGTCAAGATGTGCCGTACCGTCTGTGAAACGTTGCCAGTTAAGCCAGATCTGCGCGTGGGCTGTAAAAACAATCAGCATCGATAATATGACTGATGTAACTATTTTCTTCATTTTATTAATTTTTAATTTTTTTGAAAGTATGTTTAGGCCGGTATAATATTATCGCAGCAACTCCATCTGTTTCGTGTCGATTAATTTTCCATCCACCAATAATGAATATTGATAAGCTCCCGCTGAAAGTGTTGCAGCATTTATCTGCACAGAACCTTTACCGCTGCCTGAAACATTTACCTGCTTTAAAACCTTTCCTGAATTATCAGTGATGATAATTTGTGCTGA
>DASQJI010000607.1:0-1613 GCA_035631175.1 Parafilimonas sp. | reverse complement strand
AACTTCAGCGGGAGTTTTATTCTCCGCAATATGCAACAACTGAACAAAAGGAAATCCGCGTCCCTGATTATAGGAACGTCTTATACTGGGCACCGCAAATAACAACGCAACAGGGCAGGCAAGTATCTTTTTATACTTCGGATGTGAAGGGCAAATATATCGCCGTCATACAGGGCATCGGCATTAACGGCAAAGCTGGTTACGCCACAACAGAGTTTGAGGTAAAGTAAGTTTCTGCACGCCGGATCTCTTCCGACAACAAAACGCTCATTGCGGATGATGCGCGCTATCACATTCAACTGCCTCGTCTTGAAAGACAAAAGTCTCTTCTTTTAATACCTCGACAAATCTTAACTATCTTTCCTTTAAGAAGAACTCAAATTCTGTTCGCGATTGCAGTAATGAAAATGCTCAAGGCCATTCCATATCGTTATCGCATTCTTGCCATATTGTGTTCGCTCACGACGCTCACATACCTCGACCGCATTTGTATCTCTATCGTTGGAGTAAGAGTAAAAGCTGACCTTCATCTCAACAACGAGCAATTCGGTTGGGTGCTCGCATCATTTGCATTGGCGTATGCGCTTTTCGAAATTCCGTCCGGCGCATTAGGCGATCGCATTGGGCCGCGGGCTGTCTTTATCCGCATTGTGTTAGTATGGTCGCTATTCACAGCTATTACGGGATTAGTGACGGGCCTCATTTCGTTACTCATCGTTCGCTTTTTATTCGGTATTGGAGAATCAGGCACATACCCGAATGCGCTGGTGGCGGTTTCCAGGTGGTTCCCTGCAAATGAAACAGGCCGCGCATTGATCGGAATAGGACTTGGTCAGCAGATAGGCTCGGCTATTGCTCCGCTTATTATTACCCCGCTTGCTATTTCTTATGGATGGCGTGCGCCATTTTTTGTGAATGCAGCGATCGGCGTAGTTTGGGTGGCAGTATGTGTTCTATGGTTCAAAAATTTTCCGTCGGAGATGAAAAATATCTCTCCGGCTGAAATACAAAAAATAGAATCAGGCTGCCGCCACAAAAAGCAGCATGGGCTCATCCCATTCAAATTAATTTTTCAAAGCCGTACACTTTGGTCATTAATGTTCATGTATTTCTGCTTGCAATGGGCGAACTATTTTTTTGTTGCGTGGATGCCAGTGTATTTGCAGGAAGGAAGGCACATGTCGGAGACGGATGCAAAGCCGGTAATCTTTTTTTTGTTCATTGCTGGCATCGTTGGTTTGCTTGCAGGCGGATTTGCTACCGACTGGCTGGTGAAGAAAAAAGGTTTGCGTTTTGGAAGACGCTCGATAGCAATGACCGGCATCGGCATGTGTGGCTTACTCATCCTCACGACAGCGATCGTATCGCGAACTAATATCGCTGTCGTAACCCTGGTAACCGCAAACGGGTTTTATGGATTTTGTGTAATGTCGTGCTTTGGTGTTTGTTCAGATATTGCACGAAATAACGCAGGCACCGTAACTGGTGCAATGAATTTTTTCGGGCAAACAGGTGCATTTTTTCTCGCAATTGTTTTTGGAAAAATTGCGCAAGTAACGAATAATCTAAATTATCCGCTGTTCGTAGTGGCTGGTGTGTTGCTCGTGAGCTTT
>DASQJI010000606.1:0-5296 GCA_035631175.1 Parafilimonas sp. | reverse complement strand
GCACCCCGATGCCGGCAAGACGACGCTTACCGAGAAGTTTCTTTTGTTTGGAGGAGCGATTCAAACTGCGGGTGCTGTTAAGAGCAACAAGATAAAGAAACACGCTACCAGCGATTTTATGGAGATCGAAAGGCAGCGTGGTATTTCTGTGGCCACAAGCGTGATGACGTTTGAATATAAAGGCATGTTGATAAACCTGCTCGATACACCGGGCCATAAGGATTTCGCGGAAGACACGTATCGTACGCTGACGGCCGTTGACAGCGTCGTGCTCGTTGTTGACAGCGTGAATGGTGTTGAGGAACAAACGCGGAGGTTGATGGAAGTATGCAGGATGCGCAGCACGCCTGTAATTGTTTTCATCAATAAACTGGACCGTGATGGAAAAAACCGATTTGACCTCCTGGAAGAAATTGAAAAGGAATTGAAGATCCAGCTTCATCCAATGACATGGCCGATCAACAGCGGCAAAGATTTTAAAGGCGTGTACAACCTGGATGCAAAAAGTTTACTGCTTTTCACGGCGAATACAAAAGCGACGGATGAAGACATCGTAATCAGAGATCTGCATGCTGCCGATCTCGTCGATTTGCTGGGAGAAAAAGACGCAGAACACCTGCGGGAAGATGTGCACTTGATCGACGGAGTGTATGGAAAATTGAACGACAACGATTATTTGTCCGGCAGAACTGCGCCCGTATTTTTTGGAAGCGCGATCAACAATTTTGGAGTAAAAGAATTGCTTGATACGTTTATTAAAATCGCTCCGAAGCCGCAGGACCGGGAAACTACGAAGCGCATTATTGATGTGGATGAAGATAAACTGAGCGGCTTCGTTTTTAAGATACACGCCAACCTCGACCCGCGTCACCGCGACCGGATCGCATTTATGCGCGTGTGCAGTGGTAAGTTCGAGCGCAACACATATTATCATCACGTGCGCCTCAATAAAGACTTTCGATTCAGTAACCCGTACAGTTTTATGGCGCGCAGCAAGGAGATTATTGAAGATGCGTACCCGGGCGATGTGGTCGGTTTGTTTGACACCGGTAATTTTAAAATCGGAGATACACTCACTGAAGGCGAAGATTTTTATTTTATTGGAATTCCATCTTTTTCACCGGAGATATTTAAAGAATTGGTGAACAAGGATCCGATGAAGACGAAGCAACTTGAAAAAGGAATTACGCAGCTCACCGACGAAGGGGTCGCGCAACTATTCACGCAATTTGGCGGAACAAAAAAGATAATAGGCTGTGTAGGAGAGTTGCAATTTGAAGTAATTCAGTACAGGCTATTGCATGAATATGGAGCTGCATGTGAATTCAAAGTGCTTCCATTTTATAAAGCTTGCTGGCTTACCAGCACGGATGCGAAAAAGCTTGAAGATTTTCTACGGTTCAAACAACAAAATTCAGCCGAGGATAAAGATGGGCACCCTGTTTACCTCGCACAAAGCGAGTGGTTCTTAAACACCGAAATAAGAAACAATCCTGACATTGAGTTTCATTTTACGAGTGAGATTCATAAATAGTTTGAAGTTTGAGGTTTGAAGTTTGAGGCTTGAAGTCTGGCCTATTATCTTGCAGAGGATCGTATCTGGTTTTATTCAAACGTCTCGTCATTTCGACGCAAGGAGAAATCTCAACGTACTGTTGCCGGTTGCTGTTAACTGAAGAACTGCGCTAATATTCGTTGAGATTGCTCAGTCGCGGAATGTAAATGCAAAAAAGGCGTGCTCATTCCGCTCCTTCGAAATGACGGCATGTTCCCGTTTCGACAAAATGGAGCTTCGTCATTTCGAAGTAAGGAGAAATTTCAGCATATCTTGTTTTAGAGATACAGATAATAATCCTTGAGCAATTGCACAAATGCACGCGTGTACTTATTGTCGCTCCCCATAATGGTTATGTCCGTTTGGTTTATGGCTGCAGCGGGTTTCCTAGTTAAGCACAACATGCACCTGAAATAATTATGCTCCGATGTTTGCTTTACCAAAATCTTTTCTTTTACAAAAAGATTTTTTTTAGCCGCCAATTCTTCAAAAACTTTCGTTCGGTGATATGGAAGTAACACGAAAAAGCTGCCATCATTCGCAAGCAATTGATCAACCGCTGATAGCAGGTCTTCAAAACTCAACGCTGAGCTGTGCAATGCGACGTTGCGTTTTTGATCTTCAGTCTCCAGTTCGTTTTCATAAAACGGAGGATTGGAAAAAATAACATCATATCTTTTTGTAGTCGTTGATGTGAATTGCTGGATGGATAAATTGTAAGTGTTTAACCGGTCATTCCATGGGGAAGCATCGAAATTTTCTTTCGCCTGCTTCGACGCTGCTTCGTCAATTTCGACTGCGTCAATTATTGCAGCGGGTTTTTTTTGAGCATACATCAACGAAAGCAACCCGGTTCCAGCTCCAATGTCCATAATGCTGCGAGCTGCGAGCTGTGGGCCTTGAGCCACCCACGCTGCGAACAGGCATGCGTCTGTGCAAACCTTCATTGCACATTTATCCTGTTGAATCGTAAATTTTTTGAAGCGGAAATACGGGTTTGGCATTACGTGTTCAATTCACTCAGCAGAGAATCCAAATCCAAATGCTCCGTGTACATTTCGATGTTTCCTTCTTGATCAACCGGCCACTGGTCCCTAGGTTTATCCCAATATAATTCAACGCCATTTTGGTCCGGGTCATTTAAATACAAAGCCTCCGAAACACCGTGATCAGCAAAACCGGTGAAAGGATACTTCGCATCAAGTAACCTCTTAAAAACAGTTGCTAATTCTTTTCGCGTCGGATAGAGGATGGCTGTGTGATATAATCCTGCGGAATTTACCGGCGCCGGTGCGGCGTTTTTGCTGTGCCATGTATTCAGTCCGATGTGGTGGTGATAATCATCGGCAGCTAAGAACACCGCCTGCGCCCCCAATCTTGCTGTAATTTGAAAGCCAAGAAGCTCCTGGTAGAAATGCAATGCCTTATCAAGATCGCTCACCTTTAAATGCACGTGACCAATCCGCGTACCGGAAGGGACTGTATAGCTCATAATAAATTCTGATAAAAGTCGACAATGAAATTTATTTGACCTAACCTATTTGTGTTGTTCTGCCACCGGTAATTTACAATGACGTTAACCGGCGAAAATGGCAACAATTTCATTTTTTAATGAAGGTAGCGTTAGATTGCCTGTTGCAAACTTAAATTTGCCTCTTTAAATTACTATATGCGTACTGCAAAAGATATATTACAACACAAGGGCCCGCAGTTCAATTTTATACGCCCGGAAGCAACCGTGCTCGAAGCGATCACGATCATGAAAAGCGAAAATATCAGCTACCTGATCGTCAGGGATAATGAAAACAGGTACCTGGGCATCATCTCGGAAAGAGATTACACACACAAGGTGATCTTAGCGAACAAGCATTCCGACAGTACGCAGGTTAAGGACATCATGACGATCGGCTTGCCGATGGCTCAGCCCGATGACACGACCAGTTATTGCATGCTGCTGATGAATAATTCAAAAGAAAGATACCTGCCGGTATTTGATAAAAACGATTTCGTTGGCATCATTACCATCCACGATCTGATGCGCGAGGCGATGACCGATTATGAAAAAGGTAAGGCAGATCTTGCATCGCATGAGAAAGAATTTTTGGCGACGCATGGAAGGTAAACGGAAGGTGGAATTAGGAATTGGGATTTAGGAATTAGGATTTAGGATTCTCGTGTTACTTTTCTGCCGTTAACGTTGCCGTTAAATATTCCTGGTTCAGGCGTGCGATATTGGTCACCGAAATTTCTTTCGGGCACGCGGCTTCACACGCTTCAGTAAAGGTGCACGCACCAAAACCTTCCTTATCCATTTGATGGATCATCGAAACGACGCGTGTTTTGCGTTCAGGTTCGCCTTGCGGCAACAAAGCCAGGTGAGCAACTTTTGCAGAAACGAACAACATCGCTGAACTGTTTTTGCAGGCCGCAACGCAAGCACCACAACCTATGCACGCAGCTGCGGCGAAAGATTTGTCCGCATTATTCTTTTCGATCGGAATTGCATTTGCATCAACAGCATTACCTGTGTTTACGGAGATATATCCGCCAGCCTGGATTATTCTGTCGAACGCGGATCGGTCAACTACCAGGTCCTTAATTACCGGAAATGCTTTTGCGCGCCACGGTTCAACCACAATAGTATCGCCGTTCTTATAGGCTCTCATATGCAACTGGCAAACCGTATTTGCCTGCCATGGGCCATGAGGCTTGCCGTCGACATACATAGAACACGTACCACAAATCCCCTCGCGGCAGTCATGATCAAACGCGATCGGCTCCTTGCCTTCTGCGATGAGACGTTCATTCAGCACATCAAACATTTCCAGGAACGACATCTCGGAAGAAATGCCTTCAACCTTATATGTTTCAAAACGGCCTTTTTCTTTACTATTTCGCTGCCGCCAAACCTTTAACGTAAGATTCATTGTGTAATGTTCCATATATGGCTAATGTGGCAATTTGAAAATTTGAAAATTTGAAAATGCGTAAAGCAACGTCCAGGCAAAGCCGGGGATCTTTCCTTTGGCGGACGAAATTATTTTAGATAAAATTCTAATGATGTCGTTCAAATCATTTTTAAACTTCATGTCATATTCATAACTCTCGGTTCGTTCGCATAAGATCAACCAATATAAACTTTCGCTTGCTTCCTTCGCCGCGATTTTCATCTTGTGAATAAAATCTGCCTTGCTTTCCGCGTTTTGAGCTTCATAAACATTCGCACCGATTGATGTAGCAGATCGTAAAAGCTGCTTTGCAATTACGAACTTTTTGTTTTTTTCAAGACCTTCACAATAATTAATAATGGTTAATGAAAATTCAACCGTTTTATTGACAATTAAATTGTCTTTGTCGTTTCTCATAAAAAAGTTTTTTAGGTTTTAGGGGTAAAGAAGTTTTTTTTTCAAAATTATCAAACCTTCTGGTGAGTGCATTTTCAAATTAACCCACTTTCAAATTTTCAAATTATTTATAACTCCTCTGGCTCGGCTTCACCACATCGTACTTCAAGTCTTCTTTATGTATTTCCCAGTTGCCGTCGCCCTTGAGTTCCCATGCAGATACATACATAAACTCTTCATCGTTGCGCAACGCTTCGCCTTCGGGTGTTTGATACTCTTCCCTGAAGTGTCCGCCGCAACTTTCATTGCGCTGCAGCGCATCGATGCACATCAGTTCACCCAACTCAATAAAATCTGCCACGCGTCCTGCTTTATCTAACTCCGGATTGAATTCGTT
>DASQJI010000605.1:0-9419 GCA_035631175.1 Parafilimonas sp. | reverse complement strand
TCCAATTCCTAATTCACAATATTTCTTATCTTTTTCAAAATTTTCTGCTATGAAATCGATCGTTACAAGTGTGTCCATTTTTCTTTCTGTAATTTTCATCGCTGCAACGAATGTAAAAGGCCAGGACCTTTCACAGGTTCTCTCAAAAGGGAAGTGGATCGATCTGAGTTATGACCTGTCTTCCGAAACTTTGTATTGGCCGAACAATCCAACCGGCTTTAAACTGGATACCATCTTTGAAGGCATGTCGCCTGCAGGTTTTTATTATTCCACTTATGCATTCAGCGCGCCGGAACACGGGGGAACACATTTGGATGCTCCAATACATTTCTCCGAACATGGATTAACAATTGATAAATTACCTCTTGAAAAATTAACGGGCGATGCGGTGGTGATAGACGTTTCCGCAAAAGCGCTCAACGATCGTGATTACCTCATCTCGGTAAATGATATCGCCGACTGGGAAAGCAAAAACGGAAAAATTTCGGAAAACACAATCGTGCTTTTCAAAACGGGCTACGGCCAATTTTATCCGAACAGGGAAAAATATTTCGGCACATCGGAAACAGGCGCAGGAGCTGTTCCAAAACTGCATTTCCCCGGGATCGATTCAACGACCGCGAGCTGGCTCGTTCAGCATAAGATAAAAGCAGTTGGTATTGACACGCCGAGCATGGATTATGGACAATCAAAAAATTTCAAAACACATCAAATCCTGCTGGGTGCATCCATTCCGGGTTTTGAAAATGTTGCAAATATGAATTTGCTTCCTGTGAGAGGCACGTATATCATTGCCCTTCCCATGAAAATTAAGAATGGGAGCGGAGGTCCCCTTCGGATCGTCGCATGGGTGAAAACCTAAACTCTTATTGTAAGGCACGACCAATTAAACAACTTCACTATTCGGGATCTCACCTAACTCTTGATGTCGGGTTTGTGGTAATGAATGAGATAAACTCTCTGTGCGCTTTCAACTTAATGAACAATTCATCCGAGCGCTTGTGCGGCTGATCGGCTACATGCACCGCGTTCAATTACGCTGATCACGTTACCAGGAGGAACATGTCCCGAATTTTGCGGCCAGCGAAAAATAAATTCGTGCCTTTTTTTTCAGTTCTTATCTTCGACTATCCTCTTTTAATTCATTTTGAAAAATTGCACGTATGAAAAAACTATCATCTCTTGTTGCTTTTCTTTTGCTAACGTCAGCAGTTTTTTCTCAACTGACTGGTGAGAATGCGCCACAGGTAAAAACGGTGAACGGCATACTTGAGGGAACAAATGAATCAGGTATTCGCGTTTTCAGAGGTGTTCCGTTTGCAGCCCCGCCCGTTGGTGAGTTCAGGTGGAGAGAGCCACAGCCGGTTAAGAATTGGACTGGCGTGCGAAAGGCGGACAAGTTCGGACCAAGGGCTATGCAATTGAATGTATTTGGTGATATGAATTTTCGTTCAAATGGCATGAGCGAAGACTGCCTGTATCTGAATGTGTGGACGCCTGCAAAAAGCGGAAACGAGCACCTTCCTGTGCTTGTATATTTTTACGGCGGCGGTTTCCTGGCAGGCGATGGATCAGAGCCAAGATATGATGGGGAAAGCATGGCGCGACACGGTATCGTTGCGATAACGGTGAACTACCGGCTTGGCGTTTTTGGATTTTTTGCGCATCCTGAATTGACAAAAGAATCTCCGCATCATGCGTCGGGCAATTACGGATTACTTGATCAAAGTGCCGCAATAAAATGGGTGCAACAAAACATTTCTGCATTCGGCGGCGACCCGAAAAAAATAACTATCGCCGGCGAGTCGGCCGGATCGTTTTCGGTAAGCGCACAAATGGCTTCTCCCTTGTCGAGAAATATTATCGCAGGTGCGATCGGGGAAAGCGGTTCATTACTCGGATTAATGCCGACTGCGTCGTTAAACGATGCGGAAAACGCAGGCAGTAAATGGGCGCAGGGGATTCAAAAAAATTCTATTGCAGATCTTCGGTCAATGTCCGCAGATGACGTATTGAAAGCAACGGCAAGCGCAGCTTTTGGAACTTTTCCTGTGGCAGTGGACGGATATTTCTTTCCAAAGTCGCCCACTGAAATTTTTCAAAAAGGTGAGCAGGCGCATGTGCCTTTGCTGGTCGGCTGGAACTCTGAGGAAATGACCTATCGGATGGTTATGGGGAAAGATAGTCCTACCGTCGCGAACTATACGAAAGCCGTACAAAAGTTATACGGCGATAAATCGGCCGACGCATTAAAAGTTTATAACGCATCAACAGATGCAGATGTGGAGCAGGTCGCCACTGCGCTTTCCGGCGACAGATTTATTGGGTACAGCACATGGAAATGGAGCGACGTGCACAGTCGCACAGGAGGCAAACCTGTATACCGTTACTTGTATGCGCGTCCACGGCCGGGAATGCGTGCTGAAATGGGCAACGCCACTGCAGGGCTGGCGGGTGGAGTTACAAAAGATACGTCTTCAAAAGCTAAAGCGCCTGCGATGCCTCTTCCACGCGGCGCAGTTCATTCGGCGGAGATCGAATATGCGCTGGGCAATTTGCCAACGAATCGTGTTTACGATTGGCAAGCGGAAGACTACAAGGTGTCAGAGATCATGCAATCTTTCTTTGTGAATTTTATAAAGACCGGTGATCCAAACGGATTGGGAGTACCCTGGTGGCCCGCCGTAGATAATGCGAAGGGCGTAGATGTAATGCGGATTGACGTTGATACGCATGCGCATCGCGACAATACTTCAGAACGTTATCTGTTTTTGGAACAGGCGGCGAAGAAATGAGTGATGAGTAATCAGTGATGAGTGAACGCTGCTCGTTTGACTCATTCATTGATCAATCCACGATCTCACCAGACATATGTACCTACTCCGCCGGCGGGAAGACTGGTAGTTACCGACTTACCGTTGAAAGCAATATTAAAATTCTGGGAGGAATGACCATCGTTTTCAACGATCAGCACTTTTTTACCGGAAGGCGTTTTGAATGCAACGTTGTTAAGACTTCCGCTGATATTCGACGCTATTCTGATAGAACCAAACGGAACAAATTTCGATGCGTGTGCCACTATATAATAGGCCACATTTCGTGTAACCGTATTTGAGCTTACAGTAACAGCCCCTTTGCATGTTGTACATCCGCCTGGTGTGTGCATACTGAACGTTGCATCGTTCGCTAAGTTCCACTCAAGCGCATTGCGGCTCCAGTTGCGCATCGATCCAATGATCACATTTTTCAAATGCCACTTAAGATCATTTCCAAAATTTCCATTTGATGCGGTGTATTGTTCGGTGAAGTACAGATTTTTTGCGGGATAAGCGTTATGAACCGTTGTTAATGCACTTATGTCGCCCGCATATAAATGAAACGCGGAGCCATCCACATAAGGCCGGGTCGAAGCATCGTCTAAAATTGATGTTGGATATTCCGGGTGATCGCAGTTGTGATCATACAAAATAATTTTTGTTGAGATATTGTTCGACTGGAAAACGGGCCCGAGATTGTACCGAACGAAAGAATCTTCCTGTATTGCCGTCATATACATGCTTGGATTGTTGTTTGGATTGAGCGGCTCATTTTGCGGTGTGATCGCATCGATCGTGATGCCCTGCGCTTTCATGCCCTGCACATACTTGACCAGGTAATTTGCATACACATTATAATATTGTGGCTGCAAACTTCCACCAACAGAGCTCCCATTAGTTTTCATCCAGACAGGAGGCGACCATGGCGTTCCCAAGATCTTTATGTTTGGATTGATCGCGAGTATCAATTTCAAAACCGGGATCACGTCTGTCTGGTCGGGCGCAAGGCTGAAGTTTTGGAGGCTTACATCCGTTTGCCCTTGTGGCATATCATCATACGAGAAAACATTCAAGCTAAGATCAGACGCTCCCACACTCACACGCAGATAACTTACACTGACCGAATTAGAATCGCCAGCAAATAATTCTCTTAACAACGCGTCCCGGCTCGCTGTGCTCATGTGGTTGATGAGGTACGCGCTTGCTCCGGTAAGCGTATAACCAAATCCATCTATCGACTGAAAATTTTGTGTTGTGTCAACAGTTATGGTTGCGTACCGGTTTGACACGTTCCCGAAGACAAGATTGACGTTTTGTTTTTGCAACAAAACAGACTGGTCGCCCTTCGTTAACCAAAAAGTTACGTCACCCGCAACGGTTGCCGAAGAAGTATTCGGGCTCCTAGTAGCAGAAGCAATCATTTTTCTACAGGCGAGAAACATCAATGTCGCAAAAAGAACCGGTAGGATGAAGAACCAACGATTTTTTGAAATATAATTCATATGGCAAATGTTGATGAGCAGATGGCAGAAATAAAGTTAAGGAGTTTCGCACTCTTCGGCCAATGCATCACCCTGGTGAAACAAAAACCAAACGAGCTTGTGCCAACAAGTATTTACGAAACTAAAAAATGAGAAGGTCAAACCAATTTCTAAAAATTAAACGCGTAGCCTATTCTTAGCGTTGCAGCGCCGGTATGATTTTTTCCATTAGCCGGGTCGTTCTGAATCGCGACAAATCCATAGTTGCCGCCACCTTCAATGAACAGACGATTACTTCCAAAATCAAACGATAATCCGAGATCACCAGTGATGCCGAAGTTTCCGGTATGCAACTGGTCTTTGATATCTACCGTGCTGTCAAATGAAACGGGGGCACCGGGTGTGATCGACTGTTGCCCTTGCTCATCAAGATATATCTCGCTGGATCCTGAAGTAACGGTGTGTGCCGATAACAAATAACCGCCGAAGGGCCCGGCATCCGCATAGATCGAAAGCGGGGATTCTTCGCTGAGGCGAAAACTGAACTTTCCGAGGACGCTGAACAAGAGATAATTCAATTTAACTTCATTGTCGAAATCGGCATATACGTATGCCGGTGGATTCAGTCCTAATTGCGCAAAAACAGCAGCCAATTCTGGCGGCGTTGGCACCGCCTGCACTCCATTCTTTTTACCGCCCTGTGAGGAGTACTCGAGCTGCGCCATAACAGAGAATTTTTCGCTGATTCCCTTTTGAAAAAATACTGCGAAATCAGGGCCCTGCCTCGAACTATAGCCTGACGCCAAAGGGTTTTCCGTACCACCGGCGGTAAGATTTGGTATACTGATACCACCTTTTATTCCCACATAATTGTATCCATCCTGAGAGTAGGTTTTTGTCGTACATACAATGCAAACAAAAAGCGTGAGCAGGCGGAATTGGGTTTTCATGTTTACGTTTTAGAGCTAAATTTAATGTGCTATTCGGATTAGCTTACCACATAGTTTTCCACCTGCCTGCAGAACTATTTATATTCTCCAAATACGTTTCGAAGTTCGTCCGCAATTTCTCCCAGCGTGCAAAAATTCTCCACCGCATCAATTACGCGAGGCACAAGATTCGAATTCTCTTTGGCAGCAGTTGAGATGTTTTGCAAACATTGTTCAGCGACAGCGTTGTCGCGCTCACTTCTAAGCTTTCTTAATTTTTCGCTCTGAAGAATTCTGATGCTGTCGTCAATTCTAAACGGCGGAACAGAATTTTTTTCGTCGGCCACAAATTTGTTTAGGCCCACGATAATTCTTTTATTGCTTTCGATGCCTCGCTGGTATTCGTACGCACTTCGGGCAATCTCATTTTGAATGAATCCCTGTTCGATCGCGTTAACGCTTCCGCCCATTTCGTCGATCTTCTCAATCAGTTTCCACGCCTCCATCTCCACGGCATCAGTAAGCGATTCTACGAAGTAGCTTCCGCCAAGCGCATCCACTGTATCTGTAACGCCACTTTCGTAAGCCACTATTTGTTGGGTTCGCAAAGCGATGCGCGCCGCTTCTTCAGTCGGCAGACTTAAGGCCTCGTCGTACCCGTTAGTATGCAAGCTTTGCGTGCCTCCCAATACTGCCGCGAGTGTTTGAACGGTAACTCTTGAAATATTGTTTAAAGGCTGTTGCGCTGTTAGCGTGCTTCCGCCGGTTTGTGTATGAAACCGCAGCATCATCGCCTTTGCATCCGTCGCACCCAGGCCTTTCATCATCTTCGCCCACATTCTTCTGGCTGCACGAAATTTCGCAACCTCTTCAAACAAATTGTTGTGGGCGTTGAAAAAAAATGAAAGACGTTTTCCGAAAACATTTATGTCAAGTCCTTTTTCTAATGCGGCTTTTACATATGCTTTGCCATTACTCAGCGTAAACGCTATTTCCTGTACTGCTGTGCTTCCTGCTTCACGAATGTGATAGCCCGAGATGGAAATCGTATTCCATTTCGGCAGTTCGGTTCCGCACCATTCAAAAATGTCTGTAATGATGCGCATTGAAGGTTTGGGTGGATAAATGTAAGTACCTCTGGCTGCGTATTCTTTGAGGATATCATTTTGGATCGTGCCTGAAATTTTCTTTAGATCTGCTCCCTGTTGTTTCGCAAGTGCAACATATAAGCTTAACAAGATAAAACCGGTTGCATTGATCGTCATCGAAGTGCTCACTTCTTCCAACTTAATGCCGTGAAACAGATCTGCCATATCGCGGATACTGTCGATCGCGACGCCTACTTTTCCGACTTCTCCTTCCGCAAGTGGATGATCACTGTCATAACCAATTTGCGTCGGAAGATCAAATGCAACACTCAAACCCATAACTCCCTGCGACAACAAATAATGATAGCGCTTATTACTTTCTTCCGCGGTAGAAAAGCCGGCGTATTGGCGCATGGTCCAAAGCCTGCTGCGGTACATATCGGCCTGCACGCCTCTTGTAAAAGGAAATTGGCCCGGATGTTCATTCAGATAATCAGTGTTAAGATGTGACAGATCCTCCGCGGTATAAATACTTTTTATTTCTATCCCACTGTCTGTGAAACATCTCTTTTCATCCGGCATAAAAAATATTTACGAGATGATAATCTACTGCATTAATTTTTTTGCCTCGTAGCTGAGCGCTTCGCTCACTACTTCGTGCAAGCTTCCTTTTTTGTCATTCATCAAAAATTCAAGCAACAATTTGTTCAGATCGAGGGCGGTCGCGTTCGGCGGAAGCACAGTCGCGAGCTGGTTAACAATAAGGAGGTTTTGCTCTTTCAGATTTTTCACCGCGGTCCATGCATCAGGCGAAACGTATATCTGCTGGGTTATGTTGTAATCAAATTCCGATCGGATATTTTGCGTGAGCAATAGCTGCATGTCTCGTGCGCTCGCGTGTGGCTGGCTTACGCGGCTGATCAGATGCGGCAGAGCAATGCGGTCAACGAGGATCAATAAACGTTCATATGCCTGCAATTGCATTGGTTTGGTGGTTGGGTTATCCCGAATGATCGTTCCATCTTCGGTCGCTGTTTTCATCCGGGTAGTAATGATGTAAACGACGCTCGCTGTTACGAGGACGGTAAGTACCACGATAAAAATTATTGAACTTGTATCCAAGCGATATGTTTTCTGCAAAGTAACAAATCCACGAAATATCGATCTATATTTCACAACAAAAGAAAAGTCCCGCATAATGCAGGACTTTCCTAAAGTTTATTTTCTTGTTTATTAATCTTTCTTGTTCTTACCGTTTCCACCGCCGTGCCATTCTTGTTGCGACTGCTGCCTGTAAACCGGCTGTTCTTGCCTGTGACTATTGAACTGTTCTTGCCTTTGATTATTCAACTGAGTTCCTCTGTTTACCATTGCTTCTCTTCTGTCACTTACCTGTGGCTTGTCATTTTCGATCTGTCTTTGTTGCAGTTGTTCTTTTTGATTCTGATACATCTGCTGTCTTTGCCTTTCCATGCTTTGGATCCTGTCACTTTGATCGGGCGGACGATTATGTTGCCTGTCAGTTTGCGAAGGAGCCTGCTGCCTGTATTGTTGTTGCTGTTGTTGTATTTCTCTCTGCCGGTTCATTTCCCTTTCCCTGTCGATCTGCTGTTGCCTTTGCTGGTTGTAATCAGGCGCGCTATGATTTTGATTTTGCCGGGTTATATTTTGATCCTGCCTTTGCGTGTTGTTATTGTGCCCGCTTTGCCTGTCGTTATAATTAGGCTGCGTCTGATGATTTCTGTTTGTGTTATCCTGGGTTCTGTTGTCGATCTTTTGCTGAACCCTCGCTTTCACACCTGGCCGATATATATTCAGCGTGTTATTATTGATGACGGTCTTGCCCGGACGTGTTGAATTTTGAATGCGCACCATATCTACGCGATGTCCCGTATACCTTTCTACTTCAACACGGTTTGGACCTGCTACAAACCTGCGATTATGATACACTATGGTATTTGTAACAAAGCTTGTATTGCGAATGATAAGTTGATTACGTTGCGGCGCTACATAGTACCTGTGAATGTATGGACTGCCCATATAGCGGTTCGGTGCAAATACCCAGCGGTTATACGGAATGGTGTTGTAATAGCTAACGCCAAAACTCATTCCAGGACCAAGAGGTGCCCAACCATAATATCCACCACCAGTTCTCCATGCTACCCATGCCGGACCCCATTCATAACCGGGAATCCAACTCCATCCGAAGAACGGATCATATGCCCAGCGGCCATAGTGGAAAGGAGCCCAACCCCATGAATAGTCTGAAGCCCACGTCCATCCATATGAAGTATACAACCAGTGTCCACCTGTTGAATAAGGAACAAAGCCGGGGTCGTTATTAACCCAAATGCGACCGTAAGAAGGCGACGTTTCCCAGCGACCGTAAGGACTTAATGCATCGTCGAAATCGTCAATTGTGACATCTGAAGGATCCTCTTCATAGTTGTCGCCGTTGTCGTATGTATAATCATCATCCTGGTCGTTGTAGTTATAATCGTTGTCTTGCTGATCATAATTCTGGTCGTCGTAATTCTGATCATCATTAGGGTTGTAACTGCGATCATCGTTATAATCGCGGTTGTCGTTACTGCCGTTATTGTTGTAATAATCGTCGTTCTGTGCAGACGCATATTTCGTCGAACTGCATGAAGCGGCAATTATTAATATCAGCAGAGGATATGCAATCCTTTTAAAATGTTTTTTCATACTTGTTTGTTGTGAATGTTTCGTTGTTGAATTGTTTCTATATGTAGTTCAAGAGTTATTCCAAAAGAAAATAGGGCGTTTTGTTTTACCGTTTTTTTGACTCGGTATGTATAGCATAGTTTAATACCCGGAAAAATTTGTTAATCGTTAACTTTTGTTCTACATCTTTGCTGACACTTCAGCATTTTATTAGCTTTATTAAAATATTAGTATGCCATCTTTTGATATCGCAAGCAAAGTCGATCTCCAGACGTTGGACAATGCTGTAAATACGGCAAAAAAAGAAGTAACGAACAGGTTTGACTTTCGTGATTCGCATGTGCAAATCGACCTAAACAAAAAAGATTACATCGTGACACTGGAAGTAGAAAGTGAAATGAAGATGAAACAATTGAT
>DASQJI010000604.1:0-11709 GCA_035631175.1 Parafilimonas sp. | reverse complement strand
AGAAGTGAGACACCAGCAGCGGCTAACATTGTCAGCAACCGAAGAAAAGAGAGTGCGCTTTCACCAAAAAATAGTCTGCTCGATACTGGTAATAATAAACAGACTGTCGCCAGGGCAAATGATCAGCAATCGATCAGACATTCGGACTCCGTTTCAAAAAGTGTTAGTGCAACTCAAACGCTGAACGCTCCGGCGAAACATTTGTCAACATTGCAGGTACCCAACAATCAAACAGCTTCTAAAATCGAAACAGCAAAAGAAAAAGATGTTACGCCAGCAAAGAAAGGTTTTGGGGATACGAGTAAAAAGCAATCTTTGACACCTGTCGCCGTGGCAAAAAACGTAGCGGCGAAAAACGAAACAATTCAAAGGAAAGATTCCGTCGCACTGATAGATGTCGATTCCTTAAAGGAGAAAATGAGCCGCGAAACAGAGTTGATACGAACGTACCAGGTAGATTCACCGCATATCCAGGTTGACCTTTTCGATAATGGGGAAATAGACCAGGATATTGTATCGGTTTACTACAATGGTCAGCTTATCATTAACCATGTTACCTTAACGGATACAGCCATTAGCTTTCATATTGAAGCCTCTGCCGCACATCGTTATCATGAATTCATTTTGATCGCTGAGAATGAAGGGTCCATACCACCCAATACCGCCTTGATGCGCATCAAAGCCGGTCGTCAACAATATAAATTGACGGTGAGCACCAGCAGCACGAAAAATGCAAAAGTTGCAATTGATTACCTCGGGTATTGATTATTTCACACAATATTTTGATGGATAGATTTACATGAGGTTACGTGCAACAATTTCAATCATTACTTTTCGTAACAGTCGATACGCTTTCTCATAAATACCCGGCGATGAAGTTTCGCGACTGCCGGCAATATTTAAAATTGTGATCTTGTTGTTCAATATCCATTGAACAACCTGCTTATCGTCAACCCTTCCGGAAAGGTCAGCTTCCATTAATTTTTTATTGTGAGTCTTGCATAATTCTATGGTAAGCAATGCGCCTTTGTCCGCCTGTCTGTCAATCAAAACGAACGTAGCATCAGCCTCTTTTATATTCAACCGGGTTCGCTCGGAATATTCTTCAGTCGCTGTCTCGATAAGTGGATATTTTTCCGGGATCATACCATCTTCACTTTTTCGCCCCTTTGGACAAAACCCTCCACACTCGATGTGAAGTTCGAGCGCAACATCGAGTGCTGCACGATCCACTCCTGTTTGTCCACCGGAAATTATTTTCATAGTAAGATGTTTTCAGATTAGGCTCTGGCTTCGTTACCGCAAAATCGATTTTTCTAACTGCCGCACGCTTGCTATAATTATGTTTTTTTATTATTTCACGTCTTCAAAAAACAGCAAAAGCCGCTTATGAGGTGTAACTACCGACTCGCGGCTTTTTGTTTGATATCTACACAGCCGCTTTTTAGTTTCCTGCTAAGAAACGGCTATTTTTTTGATCGCTGAGCGTTGCTAACCTTGGAGAACAGAACCGCTACTTTTAAGCGGTTCTTTTATTTTTTTTACCTGCTGAATAACCGACCGCACCGACAAACACGAACGCATTTTTGTGATGCTTCAACATACTGCTGAAGGAGGTGTGCGCTGCTGAAAAGCACGAACGAACGCGCCGCACTTAACCAAGTTATTTGCCGAAAACTCCAACTGCAATATCTTTACTATTCAAATATTGCTGACCCAGTCGGACCATTAAGAGTTACTCTCAGCAATGGTTTACTGTTTGACTGTATAGGTTCAGCCAAAAATTTTCCACGATAATTCATAGCGTTTAACGAATCATTCAGCAGGGTTGCCTCCGGATGAAACGCTTCAATGTTTACCAACGAAACTTTTGAATCCGGAAGATCTTTAGCCGGATGGTGTATGCCTCTCCATTGTATGATCGTCGGGGCAATGCCTTGCAGAAGCATCGCGCCATCTGCAGCAACAGTGATGAACCATTTGTAAATTCCACGGTGAAAGGATTCGATCGTTCCATGTTTTAATCCTGATTTCTTCACTGCCTCGTGAATGTCGTTAGTACGCACGACCCAGGTAAGCAACTTTGGCCTCGCGTCTGGTTGCAGATCATCAAGGCCAAACCAACGTGGCCTGCTCGGCTTAGGCGCATCCGGATCGATCGCAATAATTTCAAGATAAATTGAACGGCCGATCTTCAGCAGTTTATTATGTGTGCCCATCAGCGCATGCTTTCCTCCTTGCTGGGGCATTACTCCAAGCTTCTGATAGATGAAATCAACACCTTCATCAAGCGAGTAAGCGCCAAAAATGATGTGATCGAATGTTGTTAGGAGTTTCTTCTTCAAACTAAAAATATTCGTTGCGCATTTTCGTATTAAACTATTTGCCGTTCGTGAGCATTATGGTCGTTCTTTTCCTTTCAGCCGTTCAACAGCAAATTGAAGAATACTTCCGGCCGAGCCTTTTTTCTGGAAACCATTTTTTTCAAGCACCCTGATCGATGCGATATTCTTCTCATCACAGGTTGCAAATATGAGATCAAGATCCAGGGTTTCAAATCCAAATATCATGATCGCCTTTATTGCTTCTGTTACAAATCCATTTTTCCAAAACGATTCTCCGATCCAGTAAGCTAATTGCGCCATTCGCTTTTTGTCGAGATGCAGGCTGATCTCGCCAATAAACTCTTCGGTCTCTTTTAAAATTATCGCGAAAATGTAACGTGAACTTGTTTTGAATCCCTCATTCACATAGCGGATCCTGAAGACAGCGTCCGGCTCCTGGTAAGGATATGGTATGTTTAAGATGTGATCCGATACTTTTCTATTGTTCGCATATTTTACTAGCAAGGGAATATCGTCGATGTGAATTTTTCGAAGATGTAACCTGTCTGTAAATAATTGCGGAAAGTCCTTCATGTTTATTCCCTGTGAAAGAAAAGTGATGGTGTTTTTCGTGAAAAAACAATCAGGTCGGCTGTTTATGAAATTCGCCGAAATGCCATAGAATTCCCGAAGGGTCATGCAGAAAACATTCTTTGCCCCAATCGTATTCTGATCGGCGTAAGTCGCACCCGCTCATACTTGCCCGTCAGATTCAAAGCCACAAGTTCATTCCAGTAGCGATTAACATCCTCCACCTCCAGGAAAACCATCGTATTATCGACCCAATCTTTTACATACGCATTCTGCAGGTAAAAGCCAATGCCTTTCGTTTTGAAATAAGACATATCTCCTGATAAAACGCTTTCCTCAAATCCGAGGTCGCGATAGAAGCGTCGTGATGTCTCATAATTCCCGGCTCCTATGAATGGTCGTATTGAAACGAGCCTGTGTTCCATGTTGTCTCCCTTTTTGTAAAAATACAAATGCACTTGAGCGTTTCAATCACAGATAATTTTATGTTGCCAATTGATGCGCATAATATTCAGTTTGTTAGATCGTATTGTTTAAGCTGGAACAACTTTCCCGCTGAAAGCCGCTTGCATGAGGCTATCGGGCTAAGAAAAAAAGTATACATTTACCGCCCACAATTTTGCAGTAAATACAATGAAAGAAGTTGCTCAGCGATTTGCATTTTTGAGGAATGCAGGTGAAACAGGAGAGCTGATTCTGAAGCACGACTGGTCAAAAACCTCAATTGGTAATATCGAAAAATGGCCTTTAAGCTTGCGAGTAACCATTTACGACGTTCTTCATTCCGGATTTCCCATGTTCCTTTTTTGGGGCGAAGAGTTTCTTTGTTTTTACAACGATGGCTTTCGGCCGAGCCTGGGTCTAAATGGCAAGCATCCCGCAATTGGAAAGAAAGCGATAGTGGTATGGGGTGAGATCTGGCATATTATAGGCCCATTGTTGCAAAAAGTCTTCATGACTGGTGTGCCGATCATGCTGGAAGATCAATTGGTGCCGTTTTCGCGCAATGGAAAACTCGAAGACATTTTCTGGACCTTTAGTTATAGCCCTGCACTTGGTGAGAACGACAAGATTTCCGGGGTCCTGGTCACATGTATAGAAACCACAAAATACATGATGATGAAAAAGTAATTGATACCAGAAGTTGCAACTACAGGCAAAGATCAATTCTTCTATTTGTTACCCAAATGCCCGAGTCGTTCACCCACCAGGAGGTGCTGGTACGAACGGTTGTCAGCGCTTTTCGGAGCATCCAGCGTAAATTGAACTTTGTTTTGAAACAGCATAATGAAATCAGAACCACCAAACAAAAAATATCCCAGCACATCTCCTTTATTTACCGTGGCACCGGCTCTCACATTGTCCATAAGATTTACTGAACCCACAGCTGCCATTCCAATCGGCAGCAAAGCAACTAATCCATATTGATCAGTCTGCACGATGACGCAACCTCTTGTCTCGAGCATCTGCCAGCCCGCAATAGACGGATCAAATTTATATCTGCCCTGGTCTTTATCCCATGTAAGCACACCGCCTGTTGGATTAATTGCATGGATGATGCGCGCTTCTTTTATCGTCCCACTCACAGGAAAGTGGTAACGATGGTAATCATTTACATCAAGGAACGAATGTGTCAGTGTTCCATTGGCGAATGAATCTTTGTATTGACTCTCGTCGCCTATAAGCTTTGCGATCGATTTTATACTGGCGGTCTTCACACCCACTCCTTGTTCATCTGTGATGTTAGAATTGCCGTCGATCGCCCAGACGCCTTGTGGCACTGCATCAGCAAAGGAGGTAACAACTGAATTGTCGCCGGGAGACGCGATCGGTCGTGCGGCCGGCGAACTCAATTGTCTTGCAAAGAATTGGTTGAATGTTTTCCAATGCGAAGGATCTTCATACCACCCCTTTTGCAAACCGAAGGAGGAATCTTTCAAAACCGTTTGGTAATAACCCTCATTCCATGAGCTGTCTGAATCAAGATACTCCTGCCACGATTTATTAAATTTTGTTAACCAGGAAGCAAACGGCTCGGTGTATTCCACTGAGTTATTGAATTGTCCTTTGCCTTCAAGTTGCGGCAGTGGCTGGTCGATGACAAAGTAAAAGGCACAAAATGCCATCACTATGTCGTGATATGTTGAGGGACGTTGTTTGTCTCGTGCGAGCCTCCATGGCACTGAAGTTTCCGCTTTCGAGGCGTATGCATAAAGCTGATCCAATGATTGCACCGGGTTTGTGGCCGTGTCGGGATTTATTTCTTTGGCTTTTTGTATTGAAGCGATCAGCAGAGCTTTTAGGTCCGGGTTCTTTTCAACCAGGTCAACCAGTTCTTTTGTAGCCTTGCCATATGAAGCATCTTTAGCTGAGTTAGTATTATTGCCCTGGCAGGCGCAGAAGAAAATAAAAGCAAAAGCAAAAAGTAGTAAACGCAGCGGTTGCATAACTATATTCATAAGCATAACTTTTTGAAGTCTGATTGTTCCACCATCATCTCATATGCTGACGGCTGTGGGTAAACTTACGCAATAGATCTTGGAAACCGGAACCCTTTCTCCGGCTATCGAAAAATTGAACCTTTGCCTTCATAGGAATCATTACTTTCAATCATGAAAATAGTTGCGGCTTTTTTTCTTGTCTTCTTGAACGCTTTCGAACTGGCAGCGCAAGAGCAACCAGCATTCGTCTTCAACGAAGGAAGACTCGATTCACTTTTACGCCATTCTTACGACGATTCATTGCCGGGTGTTTCCATCGCAATACTCCACCAGGAAAAAACCATCTTTAAAAGAAGCTACGGCACTAGCAACATTGCCACAAAAAGTAGACTTACCGACTCGTCCAATTTTAATATTTGTTCACTCACCAAGCAATTCACAGCCGTTGCCATTTTACAACTCGAACAAAAACATTTACTGTCGTTAAACGATAAGCTCAGCAAATTTTTTCCTGCCATGAACAAAAAGGTCGCGGACGTTATCACCATACAACAATTGCTCAGCCACACGTCCGGCATTCAGGACCACTACAGCTTTACCAACACAACCAACATGAAGCATGCGCATGACAGCGATGTGTATAACGCTATCAAGAATGTTGACTCGACCTATTTTACACCCGGCACAAAATTCCGCTATAGTAATACCGCCTATTGTTTGCTCGCGGTGATCATTGAAAAAGTAAGCGGCATCAGCTATAATGAGTATCTGGCGAAAAACATTTTTGAACCAGCCGGTATGAAGAATACCATTGTCTGGAATGAAAATGCAAGTATAAAAAACGAGGTTACCGCGTATGAACAGGACAGTCTAAATAACCTGGTAAGATCCGGGCCGCAAGAACATATATTTTTTTCAACCGAAGGTGATGGCGGCATTTATACATGCATTGATGATTATATCAAATGGTTTCGTGCGCTGCAGTCTGGCAAAACGTTCAGTATATCCATTGTTGACAAAGCGCGTAGTATTCAATTTATGATCGATCTGCACAAAAAAGTTGGTTATGGGTTTGGATGGTTTATTGATGAGCAGGACCCGCAACGAAAAGTCTATCACAGTGGGGATAATGGCGGCTTTAGAACTTACACATTTAGCATACCGACTTTGGATTATCTCATAGTGATCTTTTCAAACCGCAATGATATCAACATCGAACAAATCGTGCAGCAAATAGTGAACATGCAGTTCCCTTCTCTCAAGAACTTTGTGCCGGTTGAAATTCTGACTTCGTAAACGATGCAACACAAATAAGACGTAGGCAACGACGCGGAGCAAATTTTTGCTTTACATTTAGGAATGAAAATGTTTGCTGCAATATTTGTATGCGGATGTTTTTTGTTTCCTTCTCTTGTCTGCTCGCAGCAATATCCTTTCATAACATATACCAGGAAAGATGGGTTGATCAGCAATCGGGTTCGCAAGATGTACCAGGATAGCAGCGGCCGCCTTTTTTTTCTTACGCATGGCGGGCTCAGCATTTACGACGGCGCAAGGTTTACGAACTATAGCACTGAAGATGGTCTCAGGAACGAATTGATAAATGATGTAATGGAGATGGATAACGATTCGTTTTGGATCGCGACGAACGCGCCGGAGATAAATTGCCTGGTGCGAGGAAAGATCACGAAAATTACAACAGCGGATGGCTTTTGCCCCGTGGTCAACCAACTCTATCGTAACAAGCAGGGACTGCTTTTCGCTGCGGCTGACCAGGGGCTTTTTCTATTTGAATCAAACCGGTTCAAACATTTACAGTTCAGCTCTGACGGCAAAGATGTTGGTTCGTTTCTGCACCGTATTGAAGCGATAAACGATGAATTGATGCTCGTACAGGTTGACGCCGGCGGCATAAATGAACACTCGACTCTTTTTCTTTACAATTATAAACTGCAAAAAATTATTTCGTCAGCCCGTGCTGGCGACTTTGGAACTAAGTCTGCAGGTCTTTATTGGGTAATGACGGAAAATGGACTGCGCTTAATTGATGTAAACGAGCTGAGACAAAATAAACTTCAGCTAAGGCCATTGCCCTTTTGTTATAAATCAATTGCCACGTGGGTAACAAATTATGTATTCTTCGACCGGGACGGTGATCTGTGGCTGGGTTCGCCGGATAATTTTCTTGCGAAATGTGATCCACAGGGAAAGGTCACCGTTTTCCACAGTGAAAAAATATTGAGCGAGGCGCTGGCGAGCGAGATATTCCAGGACCGGGAAGGCATTTTATGGATCAACTTCTTACAAAACGGAGCGAGCAAACTGCCCACCACTAATGTTTCGCTGTACGATGGAGTGTTTGGACTTCGCAACGTTTCTGATATGAGCTGCGGACATGGTCGACTTATCTTTTATGATGCGATATCAAACAAACTCGTTCTGTCAGATAACTCCACGCGGACATACTCCGTTACCGGCAATGTGCCCGTTTTTGGGATCACGTCTACAACAAAAGGTATTCTCGCCTTCTCAGGACCTGACATTTACAAACTGGTACCCGGCGGAACTAATATCTTAAAACCTGTCAAGGTAAAAATGGATAACGCTCGCATACAAACGTATAACACTGCGATCGAGGACAACAACGGCAATTACATTGCGAGCGGTGAAAAGTACCTGGCAGCGGTGATAGACGGAAGCGTTGCCTCATGCGCTCCTATAAACTTTGTGGTCGACCAACTCGCAAAAGATCGTTCAGGAAATATATGGGTCGCGAACCGGGGACACCAGTTGATGAAATTTAGCGTGCACCCGGAAACGCCCGAAAAATATCTGCACCTTGAAAGGCAATATCAAATTCCTGAAAGTATCAATGTCCGCGCCGCAACTTTTGATTCTTCCAACACCCTATGGATAGGGAGCCGGGAAGATGGCCTCTTCGAAGCGACATTCAGCAACGACAAAATATCGCTTTTGCAATTTTCAACAAGAGAAGGATTGAACGATCACTTTATCTCTTACCTGGCCTGCGATGAAAACAACTTATGGTGCGGCTCCCCTTCGGGTGTCGACAAACTGAGTTTTAGCAAAGACAATGCATCGATTGTTAACGTTACAGCGCCCGGCAATCTTTTTCGAAGAATAAGCAAAATTATTGTGCGAGGTGACTCAGTGTGGGCTCTAACCGGCGAAGGAATGATCATTCAGATCAGCGCGGAAAAAAGGAAACGGATAAATTACACGCCGCATTTTTTTCTCGCTTACCTGAAAAACGGCCGCGATACTATCCAGCCTGCTTCTTCCTACAAATTTTCTCACGTCGATAATAACCCCACATTTTATTTCGCAGCCACATCGTTTTTACAGGAGACGCAGATCCGGTACAAATTCCGCCTGAATGGTGGGAGCGATACAACATGGTCTGATCCATCCTCTAATGCCTTCATCAGTTTTTCAAATCTTCCACCCGGACGATATTCTCTGCAAGCCAGGGTTTCGTTTCCTTCGGCACGTTACGCCGACCAGGCCATTGAAATACCACTAACGATTTTGCCTCCATGGTGGGAAACAACATGGTTCAGGATGTTCGTTGTGATCTGCGTCGCTGCCATGTCCTACGTTGCTGTGAAAGCATACGTCCGAAGAAAACTTGCGAAACAACGCGTGATACTTGAAAGACAGCAGGCGATTCAAAAAGAAAGAACACGTATCGCTACCGATATGCATGACGATCTCGGCGCCGGCTTGTCCCGTATAAAGTTTCTAAGCGAGATCGTAAAATTGAAACAACAATCTAAACAGGATACAGAGGAACACGTTTCAAGGATAGGGGATTATGCCAAAGAAATGATCGGCAAGATGGGAGAGATTGTTTGGGCATTGAATGAAAAGAATGATTCAATTGGCAGCCTGGTGGCTTATACGAGATTGTACGCCGCTGAATATTTGGCACAAAACGGAATTGCGGGAAATGTCCAGACTCCTGAAAATTTTCCCGATGTATTTCTGACAGGCGAGATAAGACGAAATATTTTTCTCACTGTAAAGGAGGCATTGCACAATGTAGTAAAGCACGCAAATGCTGATACCGTGGTTATGAATGTATCTGTCGGAAATAATATCATGATCACCATTTCTGATAATGGCATCGGAATAGATCGGGATAATATTCGGCCGTTCAGTAATGGAATAACCAACATGCAAAAGCGGATACACGAAATCGGGGGTACGCTTGAAATAAAAAATAGCAATGGCACGAGTGTTTGCATAGAAGTTCCGATCGGTCTATAACTTTTGTACTATTGAAACAATTATCGCAGACTTTACCTTCGAAATATAATGAACATAAGCATTGCCATAGTGGAAGATCTCGACGAAGTTAGACAGGGCCTCCATGATTTTATCGTGTTGAAGCCCGAGTTTTATGTTATTGGTGTTTACAAAACAGCGGAAGGAGCTATCCAGGAGCTGCCGTTATTAAAGCCTGACATAGTTATTATGGATATTAACCTGCCGGGTGTTAACGGGATAGAATGCATTAAACAACTAAAACAGAAAATTCCACACACACAGTTTATGATGTTTACGGTTTATGAAAATGACGAAAATGTTTTTGAAGCGCTGAAAGCGGGTGCTACAGGTTATTTGCTTAAAGACACTGAAATGGCGCAAATCACCGAGGCATTGAAAGACCTGCACAATGGCGGTTCACCGATGAGCGTGACCATTGCAAGAAAATTGGTTTCCGTTTTTCAAAAACAGCAAAAAGAAAATGCTTCCACTGACATTCTTTCTAACCGGGAAAATGAAATATTACAACTTCTCTCAAAAGGTTTACTCTATAAAGAAATTTCAGAAAAGCTCTCGATCTCTGTGAATACAGTGCGTCAGCATATTCATAACATCTATGAAAAATTGCATGTACAAAACCGCACTGAAGCCCTGAATAAAGTTTACAGCAAAAATTAAAATTCTGATTAGGATAACCCTAACTTTTGTTCTACTTACATCTGCATCCTTTTACAGTTTTGTGCTATTGACATGAGCATTGTGCCTGTCTAATTTCGACCAAAAATTTATTTATGAGAAAAATAATGTTTACTCCTGTACTGGTCGTCGCCTGGTTAATGGGTTATGCCCAGGAAATTAATCCACCGCAAAAAATGGGTGGCCGTGAAATTATTTTAGAAAAAACTGAATGCATCACGGATCAGGAACGCGTCCAGATAAAAGCTATGCTGAAATCGAACCAGGAGCGGCTGATACGGGAAGGAAAATTAAAACCGGCTGAACAATTAACGACCGCTGCTGTACAATTTGATTGGCCATTGAAGCAAATGCCGGCCTACAATTACAACTGCTACTACGGTATTTCAAACTTTGTTGATCACAACGTCAACTATCCTGGCTATGTTACCGATTATAATTGCGGTGCACGCAGCTACGATAATGCAGCGGGCTATAATCACCAGGGCACTGATATTTTCATCTGGCCTTTTTCCTGGTTGATGATGCAACGCAAGCAGGTTGAAATTATAGCAGCCGCGCCCGGGATTATCATCGGCAAAACTGATGGCAATTTTGACAAGAGTTGTCAGTTCAATAGTAATACCTGGAATGCCGTATATGTGCAGCATGCCGACGGATCAGTGGCCTGGTACGGGCACATGAAAAAAGGTTCACTTACAACGAAGAATGTTGGCGACGCTGTAGTATTAAATGAAAAACTCGGCTTTGTAGGGAGCTCTGGGAATTCAAACGGTCCGCATTTGCATTTCGAAGTATACAATGCAAATGGTTACCTGATCGATCCGTGGAAAGGCCCGTGTGGCAATGTGGCCTCATCCTGGTGGAAAAAACAAAAGCCTTATTATGAACCCAAACTGAACACCATATTTACGCAAACTAAGGGTGACCCTTTTGTGCCCCTGTGTCCGGGGACTGAAACCACTTATGAAAGTAATTACTTTTTGCGGCATGATACTGTTTACCTGGTATCCTATTTTAAGGATGAGCGCGCTGGCCTCGTAACTAAATATAAAATAACAAGGGCTGATAAAACGGTGGCTGCTCAATGGACATATACATCACCAGCAAATTACGGTCTGTCATATTGGTATTGGTATTATGTTCTTCCGACAAATGCGCTTTTGGGCACCTGGAAATTCCAGGCCATCTACCAGGGTGATACGCTGGTGCGAAACTTTACGGTGGCGAACTCGTTTGCCGTGAATGATGCAGCCGCTTATGCAAAAAATGATAACGCATTCATACTGTCGCCTAATCCTGCGCATAACGATCTGAAGATTGAATTACAAACTACGGGTTACCCGATATACTATAAGATCTATGAC
>DASQJI010000603.1:0-6546 GCA_035631175.1 Parafilimonas sp. | reverse complement strand
GAAGAAACAATTTCGTCCGTCCATTTTGGAGCCGTCATGCTTAGGTGTGCAAGTAAAACGATGTCTTTTTTTCATGCAACTTAACTGTGGCGCCCTGCTTGCTTCTGAAAACTAAAATATATGCATACCAAAAACTTTCTGCTCTCAGCTTTTGTAACCGCTGTTATCCTTTTTATCTTAAATGCTGTTGTGTTTCTGATCTTTCTCGGTAACTTCTTTCAAACACATCCGGCTGTATCGCCAGAGTTCATGAAACAATTGTACCGACCGAATGACGAACTGATCTGGTGGGCTGTCGTTCTTTCCGCAATAGCAATCGGTTTCCTGGTTACGACCGTGACCAAGTGGTCGGGCGCAAGGACGTTTATATCTGGCCTAAGGACGGGAATTATTTTTGGATTTTTGTTGTTGTGTGCTGTCGACTTCGGGTTGCTCGGAAGCACAAACAATTTTACCACCGCAGGTGCGCTTGCCGATCTTTTATGTAGTACCACGACGATAACTATTTCCTCAGGAGTGGCTGCTTTCATGCTCGGAAGGAAATAAAACGATTTGGCGCCGAGCTTACAAATTTTATAACAAAGGCGATGGCGACGCGTCCTTATATTTGCGTTCCAAAGAATTCAAGATGAAAATGAAATACATGTTTTTATGCCTGCTCATTTTTTGTTCTGCTAACGTATTTGCAGCAACGACCACCGATACACTAAAAGTTTGGGGAAACTGTGACGAATGTAAAGGCAAGATCGAGAAGGCAGCGTTGAAAGCGGGCGCTGTATCCGCGGATTGGAATGCTGACAATTACCAGCTTGTGATCAGTTACAACAATGAGCAAACTTCGGCTGTGAATATTGAAAAAGAAATCGCAGCCGTGGGTTATGATACCCAGGACGTGAAAGCAACCGACGACGCTTATCATAAACTTCCGAAATGCTGCCAATATGAAAGAGAAGGTAACAAGCAAGAGCAGCAGTAGGATGCGATAGCGGCTAACAGACCAACCCGTTTTTAGCTTCTGAACATCACCGCGTTGAAAGATGGATGTGCCTCAAAGAATTTATCGATCTCCTGCCATTATCTTCGCAAATTCAATGGGAGTTTTTAATACGATTTCACGACAAGCTATTGCTGCAACAATTCTTTTGTGTGCAGTTTTCACTTCTTCGAGCGCACAGGCGCCGGCTGCCTATAGCAGCGCAGACATTTATCTGCAACTTAAAAAATTGAATGTATTAGGCAGCGTTTTGTACATCGCCGCGCATCCCGATGATGAGAACACCCGACTGCTCGCATATTTCTCAAAAGAAAAATTATATCGCACCGGTTATTTGAGCTTAACGCGCGGTGACGGAGGCCAGAATTTGATAGGCGATGAGCAGGGGATTGATCTCGGTCTCATACGCACACAGGAATTGTTGTCAGCGAGAAGGATCGATGGAGCGGAGCAATTCTTCAGCCGTGCGTACGATTTTGGTTTTTGCAAAACCGCGGACGAAGCCTTGAAAACATGGGACCACGACAAAATTCTGAGCGACGTTGTGTGGGTGATAAGAAAATTTCAGCCCGACGTGATCATTACCCGCTTCCCTGGCGATGAAAGAGCAGGTCATGGCCATCATGCCGCATCCGCCATCCTCGCTAAAGAGGCATTCACTGCAGCGGCGGATCCAACAAAATTTCCGGAGCAGTTAAAGAATGGTGTGCAAACCTGGCAAGCCAAACGTATTCTTTGGAACACATTTAATTTCGGCAACAACAATACAACCACACCCGACCAATTTAAGCTGGATGTTGGTGTTTATAATTCTTTGCTCGGAAAAAGTTATGGTGAAATAGCCAGTGAAAGCCGCAGCCAGCACAAAAGCCAGGGTTTTGGTGTTCAGCGGCAACGCGGGCAGATATTCGATTTCTTTTCGTTGACCGCCGGCGACTCGATAAAAGATGATCTGTTCAATGGAGTTAGCACTTCGTGGAAGCGCGTAGATGCAGCAGCGAATATTCAGTCGCAAATCGATGCGATCATAAATGCCTACGAGTTCGCTCATCCCGAAAACTCTGTGAGTGCACTGGTAAAACTGTTTCAATCCTTACAAAGCCTGCCTGATAGTTATTGGAAAAATAAAAAACTTGACGAGGTAAGGCAACTGGTATTGAATTGTTGCGGATTGTTTGCGGAGGCAACGACGAGTACTGAATTTGCAATTGCAGGCCAGAAGTTCAATGTTCAATTTCTCGTCGATAACCGTTTGGATCATCCGGTGCAATTGAAGAATGTCAAGCTGCTTTCATTTGATTCAACATTGCCAAACAATTTACCGAACGATCAGAATGTAATTTTTCAGAAAGCGTTTAATATTGATGCAACGGCGCCCGTTACCGAGCCGTACTGGCTTCAATATCCATTAGAAAAAGGAGGAAGTTTTACGGTGAATGATCAGCAACTTATCGGTAAAGCACAGAATGATCCGGCCTTCATGGCTTCGTTTACTTTTACGATAGATGGAACCGATATCAATGTTCAGCGCCCTGTTCAGTACAAATTCACCGACCCGGTAAAAGGCGAAATGTATGAGCCTTTTATTGTGGTTCATCCATTAAGCGTTTCAATCGAACCGCCGGTAATTCTAACAAACGTGAAGCAACAGGCTGCTGTGAAGAATGACGAAGTTCATGTGCAGGTCAAATCAAATATCACGGCACCTCAAACGCCGTTGAATTTGTCGTTTGTGCAGGGAACGAACTCAACGGTTATAAAAGACACAGTGGTGGATCTCGATTCAGGGAAAATGTATGATTTTTATTTCTTCATTGATCGTTATTATCAACCGCATTCTTCTGCGGCGGTGGACAATAGTCCGGATCCGGGTGTGGCGGTGCAGATAAAGCTTGATGGATACAGGGATCCATTTACCGAGAATCTCCACTCGATTCAATATGACCATATTCCTTATGTACATTATTACGCAGCGGACAAAATTCATGTTGTTAACGACGAAGTAAAAATTGTTGGAAAACATATTGGTTATATCGCCGGCGCGGGCGACAAAGTGATGCAGAGTTTGCAGCAAATGGGTTATGTGGTTACTGTACTTAACGAGAAAGACGTGACCGCTGCAAACCTAAAGCAATTTGATGCCGTGATCACAGGTGTGAGGGCTTATAATGTGCACGACTGGCTTCCCGAGAAGTACGATATCCTGATGAATTATGTTCAGAACGGGGGCAATCTTATTGTTCAATATAACACCAATAACCAGATTAGCTCGATCAGAACGAATATCGGGCCTTATAGTTTTTCGATCAGTCGCACAAGAGTTACGGACGAGAACGCAGACGTACATATACTGCTGCCGGATCACCCGGCCCTGAATTTCCCCAACAAAATAACTGCTGACGATTTTAAGGGATGGGTGCAGGAACGAAGCACGTATCATGCCGAACAACTCGACAGCCATTATGAAGCACCGCTCGGTATGCACGATCCGAATGACACAGAGAGTAATGGTGCATTGGTCATAGCGAAATACGGAAAAGGAAATTTTGTTTATACAGGCCTCGTTTTTTTCCGCCAACTGCCATCTGGGGTTCCCGGCGCGTACAGGCTGATGGCTAATTTAATTGCACTGCCAAAGAACAAGGCTGTGATGTAAAACACGGACAGCATTTCCACAGAATCTTTCAGCAATTTTGCAAAATGAAAATACTGCTTGTCGAAGACGAGCTTGCCCTGGGCGAATCGGTCGCTTCGTTCCTCGTGAAGGAAGGGTATGTTTGTGAATGGGTGAAGGGTTTTCGCGCGGCTGACGAAAAAGTAGGAATCTACGATTATGATTGTGCTCTCATCGATATCACGTTACCAGATGGAAGCGGGTTAAACGTTGTGCGAGATCTCAAACGCACAAATCCGGAAACGGGGATCATCATTATTTCTGCAAAGAATTCCCTCGACGACAAAGTTTCCGGCCTTGATCTCGGCGCCGATGATTATCTCACCAAACCATTTCATCTTGCCGAGCTTAATTCACGCATCAAGTCGCTTTTACGAAGAAGAAAGTTTGACGGAAACAAAGAGATCATCGCAGGAGATATAAAGATCATCCCCGATAAATTTTCCGTGTTTGTGAATGACAAATCAATTTCCCTCACAAAAAAAGAATATGACCTTCTGTTGTTTTTCATCAGCAACAAAAACCGTGTGCTCACCAAAGAAGCCATTGCAGGGCATTTGTGGGGCGATCATATCGATTCTGCCGAGTCGTTTGATTTTGTGTATACACATCTGAAAAATCTTCGCAGGAAAATTATCGACAAAGGAGGAGAAGACCATATTCGGACTATATATGGGATAGGATATAAATTTCAGCTTGCATGAAATTGCTAACGCGCATCAACCGAAATTTTCTGCTCATGTCTGCTGTGCTGTTGGTGGTATGCAGCGTGATATTTTATTTCCTGGTGCAGCAAATAATTTACGCAAATGCAAATAACGATCTGTACACCGAAAAAAAACAGATCACGCAGGCGTTCCATGAAACGGGCACGCTCCCGGTTTCGCAATGGCTTGGCGGTGATATGGTCGACGTGCAAAAGACAGAAACACGCGGCGAGGAACGGCTGATCGATACAGTAATTTACAGCGCCATCGATAAAGAAAATGTTCCTTACCGCCAGCTTTCATTCCCCCTTTCAAGAGGAAATGACCGATACATGATCACAGTTGGAACATCAAGACTGGACGCGCAGGATTTTGCGATGACGATCCTTGGATTTGTTATAATGTTTATTGCGGCTCTTTTTCTTGTTCAATATTTCATTAACCGGAGAACTTCAAAAAGAATTTGGTTGCCATTTAAGCAAACGGTCACAAAAATGAAAACCTTTGACCTGACTGGTGCAACAAAGATCTCATTTTCACATTCGTCAACGGAGGAATTCGAAGAACTGAATCAGTCTTTAAATAAAATGACTGAAAAGATCTATAATGATTATGACCGACTGAAGCAATTCACTGAAAATGCGTCGCATGAAATTCAAACGCCACTGTCGATCATCCTGAATAAGATCGAGATGCTGATCCAGTCAGAAAATTTTTCCGAAGAGCAGATGGCGCACCTGCAAAAGATAAACGAAGCTGCCATACGCCTTTCCAGGCTGAATACTGCTTTGCTGACGCTCACAAAGATCGAAAACCGGCAATATGCGGATGAGGGACAGCTCGAACTTACTTCTTTTATGCAAAGAAAGATTTACGAGTTGCAGGACTTTATCTGCCAGAAAAATTTGAAGGTTTCTATAGACGGCGACAATGACGTGTTGATGTACATGAATCCCTCGCTTGCTGACCTGCTTTTTGAAAATCTTATCCGCAATGCCATTAAACATAACATCAATGGAGGATTCATCAACATCATGATCGAGCAAAATAAATTTATTATCTCAAATTCCGGGCGGCCATTGCAATTACCGGCCGGCGAATTGTTCGAACGATTTGTAAAGAATGACCAGTCGTCTGATTCGCTGGGTTTAGGACTGGCGATGGTGAAACAAATTTGCAACAATTACGGCTTTGCAATCGATTTTACTTCCAAGGACGATTTGCATAACGTTTCAATTCGTTTCTAAACTTTTTTTCACCAGCCGGGAACGGAATAATTTTTGTCGCGTTGATCATTTTACTGACAGAATTCCTACAGAATCGCCTTTCAGCTTTGCAATTGAATTCGCCTGTAAAAGCAGTTTTACTTCACGCCTAAAATCAATCACGATGAAAACACTTCAGTTTCTCCTCTTGTCTGCATGCTGCGCCTTATTTTTTGTGTCTTGTCAAAAAGAATCGGGCAGCTCCACCGCGACGCCGCCAGAACAGTCGATCAACGGCGCCTCTACGAATACGGACGTCCTGATCAATATTACAAACAAGATTGACCCGAACAACTTTGTGAAGAAAATTGATAACCCTTACCAGCCGTGGGTACCCGGTACTACATTTATTTACAAAAACGTGATCATAGAAGACGGTAACCAGAAGATAGAAATCGATACCGTGCATGTCACGCATGATACAAAACTGATCTTAGGAGTTGAATGCCGCGTTGTGCATGATTTTGTTTCCCGGGCAGGTAAACGAACTGAAGATACGTACGACTGGTATGCGCAGGATAAGGACGGAAATGTTTGGTATTTCGGAGAGGATTCAAAAGAACTTCAACATGGGCAATGGGTGTCAGAAGGTTCATGGGAGGCCGGTGTGGACGGTGCTGAACCAGGAATTGTGATGTGGGCGCATCCGGAGGATCATATAGGCGAAGCGTACAGGCAGGAATATTTGAAGGACGTTGCGGAGGATAAAGCAACTGTACTCAGCGCAAATAGCACCGTTGCCATACTAATGGGAACTTTTAAGCATTGTGTTGTAACCCAGGAAAAAACAAGGCTGGAACCGGATGTGAGAGAAACCAAGTCTTATGCGCCCGGAATTGGAAATATTTCAACGGTCATGAATGAAGGTGGGAGTGAGCATGAAGAGCTGGTAAAAATTATCAACAA
>DASQJI010000602.1:0-9583 GCA_035631175.1 Parafilimonas sp. | reverse complement strand
CTAAATATTGTAGACTGAGTGGGATCTGTTCCTCCGACCTTGAAGATTCATCTTCGATGAAGCAATATTTCACACCGATCTTTTTTGCCGCTTTCATAACAGCCGCGATGTTTACGTCACCCTGGCCCAAAACAACGTTCGTCTCTACATCGGCATGCCCTGTTTGATTTCCTTCAGTACCTGGCTTCCTGTCTTTGAGGTGCAAAAGCAAGAAGCGGTCTGGATATTTTTCAAGCAACGCGGTCGGATCCTGCCCCGGGTGCTTGACCCAAAAAACATCCATTTCAAAATTAACGTACTTCCGATCCGTGTGTTGTACAAGATAGTCGAATAAGGTACCACCCTCATACGGCCTGAACTCAAATCCATGTGGGTGGTAACAAAAGCTCAAACCATTCTGCTGCAAAACTTTTCCGGCAGTGTTAAAGACATCGACTGATTTTTTTATATCATCGATCGTAAAGTCATCGCCGGTGTGAGGTATCCATGTGCATACAACGTATTTGGCGCCAAAGAGCTTCGCCTTGTCTATCACTGAATCGATATGTTCCGCCAGTTGTTTAAAGTCTGCTCCAACACTTACCATTTTCAAATTGTTTTCATCGAGACGTTTTTTAAATGCCTCAGCGGTGAGACCATATGTATCGCCACCTTCTACTTCTCTTATGTTCCAGCTTTTTACTTTCGCAAGTGTTCCCGGAACATCTGTTTTGAACTGGTTGCGGAGACTATACAACTCAAGCCCGATCTCCTGCGCGCGCAGCGCTTGAAACGAAAAGAAAAACACATGTACCATTAAAACAATTCGTGCGGCAATGGATTGTGTTCTCATGGGTAAAATATTTCAGTTTAGGAGAGCAAGGTACTGACTTCCCATTTCAAAAGTTTCTTTTAAACAGCAAATTCATTTTCTGAGGGGCAAATGGTGAAAAAATAATTTTTGTTACAACGGGTACACGACATCGTAAATTTGAATAATAAATCATCCCGGGCCCATGTTTTTTGCATCGATAAAAAATAAGTTATTACGCATTCTTGCACGTGTGGTGACAATCGTGTTATCGTTGATCCTGCTTCTGTTGATCATTGCAAGCATCTACGTTCGCACCAACAAGCAAAAATTGGTCGACATTGTAAACAGTAACATAAACAAAAACATTTCCGGCAAGTTTGAATTACAAGAGATCGACCTGAGTACGTTTTCGCACTTTCCCAATATCGCTGTTGACCTGCACGACGTACAGCTAACTGACACTGTTTATCACAAACCGTTATTACGATGCCAATTACTTTCCTTCCGTTTCAGCATCTTTAAGTTGTGGAACATTCAACACCAGCTCGCTAAACTTGTGATCGAGCACGGGAGTGTGACGTTGTTTACAGACAGCAGTGGGTACCAGAATACAAGCATGTTTACGACGAATCGAAAATCCTCTGAACCCCGGGGTTCATTTATCGTACACCGCATTGAGATGAAGGATGTCCGGTTTCGAATGGATGATGCCCCGAAGGCAAAGCATTACGATTTCGAATTCCAGGAATTAACAGCGAATGTAAACACGGAAGACTCTGTTACTGAATTTGAGGTTGACCAGAAAACGATCATACATGCGCTTACATTCAACGCAGCCCGTGGAAGTTACCTCGAGAATCAAACGCTGGAAGGTTCTCTGGATCTGCGATTCAATACAGCTACAAAAATCTTGTTGTGTGATAAAAATGAAATCGCGATCAACGGGCAGGAATATATCATTTCAGCCAGGTTCCTGTTTTCAGGTGAGCCAAAATTTCATATTGATGCGACAACCAAAAGCCTTCCATATGAAAAAGGCAGAGCGCTGGTGACACCTAAACTAAAAAATACGCTTGGCAATATACACGTGAAATCTCCCCTTGATGTTCATGCCTCGATAGACGGATTGCTGAAGTTCCGTTCAATACCTTTAGTGAACTTAAGTTGGGAAACAGACAAGAATGAATTAAGTGCCGGACCTGTTACGTTTAAAGATTGTTCTTTTAAGGGAACTTTTGTCAATCAAATTGCGGACACATTACCAAGAACCGACGAGTTTTCACGAGTTGTATTGAAAACATTTGCGGGCAACTGGAACGGACTTCAATTGGACGGTAAAAATATTATTGTTACCAATCTTTTGAAACCTTATGCGCAATTCGATCTCAAATCAAGCGCTTCCTTAAGCCAGCTGGAAAACCTTTTTGCGTCCGACCAGATTCAGTTCTTAGATGGCACCGCCGACGTGGCTTTGCTGTATAGCGGACTCTTGGCGGCCGATCCTGCTTCACTAAAAAACCTGACCGCTCAACTGAGGATAAAGGATGGTAAAATGCAGTATGTACCAAAAAATATTCTCATAGAAAAATGTTCGGGTGAAGTAACGATCGGCGAAAATAAATTACTGTTTAAAGATTTCGAGTTCGATGTTCTGCACACGCACATCAAAATAAATGTGAGCGGCAGTAACATCTCAGGCCTTTCAGAAAACGAAGCCGGCAAAGCGGCTGTTGAGTTCAACCTGTATTCTCCCTATTTACATTTTGATGAGATTTTAAAACTGCTCGCAAGTGAGGAGAAAAATAATACGCAAAAAAGCAAACGACCGGCGATCCCCGTTGCGAGAAGCATAAACGCACTTTTTACAAACCTGAATTTCAGGGTAAATTTAGCCGCAGATACGTTAAGCAAAGGCGCATTCTATGGCAGAAAATTAAGTGCAAGGCTGCTGTTTCAGAAAGATCACTGGACCTTTGAAAATATTTCCATGCAACATGCCGGTGGATTTGTTGGCATTGCAGGAAGTCTCATCAAAAACAGCAGCAGCCAGGCTACAGCCACCACTAATATCCGATTACAACAAGTAAATATTCAACAGGTTTTTAAAGAGTTTAATAACTTCGGACAGGATGGCATCACCTCACAAAACCTGCGTGGTAGTTTAACCGCAACCGTACAACTCAGCATGCAACTTTATAAAAGAAACGGCTCTTTCATTGTTGGCTCAAGAAACGGATATGTTGATTTCTCTTTAAAGAATGGTGCTATTGTAAACCACAAAAGTCTCGAACAGATAAAGGTGCTTTTTCTCAAGGACAGGGATATGTCTAATGTGCGTTTTGCTGAATTGAAAGACAGGATCGATGTTTACCCGAGCTACGTCTATATAAATCGCATGGAAATACAGTCAACCGCCGTAACCATGTATGTGGAAGGTGAATATGATTTCCTGAAAAAGAATACCGACATTCTGATACAAGTTCCTATAAGCAATATGAAAAAGCGCGATCAAGATTACACGGCGAAGAATAAAGGCGTAAACGCAAAAACGGGCGCAAGCGTTCTTATTCGTGGGAAGAACGGTGCCGATGGAGACGTAAAATTTGCCCCTACCCTATCAAAAAAAATTAAAGCAAATAATTAGAGGCAGGTAACTCCACCGATCACTTCTTATCAAGGATCAGCACGACCTTATTAAAATCGGCGGATGCATTGATGACCTTTTTAAAATCCTCAAACGCAGATAGCGGATAGTTGATCTGGCTGTAAGTTTCATTAATAGATATTGTAATAACATTATCATTCCGCGTGTAACTGCTCACGAAACCCATTGTGGTGATCCCATTTTCTTTGTATTCTATATTCATTTTAAGATCATCCAAATTTTTGACGACATAGCCGTCCGGGATATGCAGAACCAGCTTCCTGTTCAACACATGTGGGAATGGCAATTCAACCGGAAGGCGCCTCGGCTTTTCCTGGTACATCTGCTCTTGCGGCCCGATAAGTGCGCCCACTTTAAACAATATTTTATTGCCTGCCCGTTCGATCAGCTGCGTGCTTTTTATGTCGGCGCTTATGATCAGTGGTTTGTTATCAAAAAAATCAGTAAGTGCTGAATTTTCCACTTTGATATTCGAAATGTCCTCGTCGCCCGCTATGTCTTTTATGATCTGTTTATTTGCTTCGTCTTGTTTATCTTCCGGAAGGAAATGGTAAATCGGCCTGTAGCTCGTAGCAGGGTAACCCTTAAGTATTTGCTGTGATCGTACGATGGCAGTGTCTACATCTGCATTGAAGCGAACATCGACTTCCATATTCAACGCATGCTGGTCGAAAGGCTCAATAGGTATGTTGGCAAAGGTGCCGATCGCTGTTTTGAAATCGCCGATGACTGTTCCTTTCAGAAATAAACCTTTTGTGTTGGTATATGCAAAAGGAATATAGGGATAACGAAGCTCGATGTTTGAGGGGGATATGAATTTGCCGGTCGCCGGAAAATAGAACAACACTTTATTTGCACGGTTCCAGTTTTCCAGGTCTTCATCGATGGTATAACCGGTGCGGGTGCCTGCGAAAACAATTTGATAATCGATACCAAACTTATCAAACAAACCTGCGAACAATTTTACGATGCCATCGTTATTTGCGGCTTTTTTCTTTACAATGAATTCAATATTGTCGGCTTCAGTGCCAATGAGGTCGTCGTTCACATTGATATTGTTCTTTACATAGTCTTCTGTTTCCAAAACCTTTTTTGCATCGGTTATGTTTTGTTCAAACTTTATTTTGGAAGCGAAGTCGTCAAGCGCCTTTTGTTCTTTTGGTGAACGCGTGGTGTAATACGCGTATGTTTTTTTTGCGTACTCTTTCCACGTGTACATGCGGATCGCCGCGTTTTGCGAAAGGTTATAGCTCAATTTATAATCCACCCGTTGCAAATAAGGATCAGTCTCAGCGTATTTTTCGTCATCCATCTGGTCTATGTCGTCGCTGTAACCTGCGATGATGCGCCGCTCGCCGATAGCTGAATCCGCACTAACATGAAAGCCATTATACCCTTTTGCCTCGAACCTGAGATAAGCCGGGCTGATCAACGTGAACTTCGCATGCAGGTAGGGCATGTTATTGCGCTGGAATGTTTCACTGCCAAACAGGCTCAGGTCGCGCTTAACCGTGTAAGCATATTCTACTTCCGACCCTGGTTCCAGGCCCTCAAGCGCAAACAACTTATATTTCTGGCCATCTTCTTCCATCTCTTTAATATTGGCTGCATCAAGGAGGATCAGTTTGCCATCCTTCGATATTGTTCTCGCCTGCACGCTCTGCAGCTCGGCATTCTTGTATAAGGGTATATAGATCTTGTTGAACATTTCGATCCCGTCGTCATTCATCACCTTTACAATGAAATGCTCGTACTCATAAATAAAAACGTTGTCGTTCTCAGATCGATATTCTATTCTCCTTTCATCAAGAATGCCTACAGCACTTGAGGAATCATACGGCTTGTGTACGGCGTGTAATGACGGCTTATCCGCCCATTCTGTATTTGAAGCGTAGTCAAATGTTTGAGCTGAGGCCACGAGGCTCGCAAGAACGTATGGTATCGCAATAATTTTTTTGGTTATCATTCGCACATTTGTTTTATGGTTTCTTTTTTTCAAGAACAACCTGTTCTTTATACTGACTATTAAGTTGCCTGAGTGAACTGTTCCAGCTCGAAAAATCCTGCGGCTGCAGCAACAAGTAATTTTTACGAAGTTCCTGCGATGCGATAACCCGGTTGCCCTGCTGAGAATATTTGATCGTAAATGCGAAAATATCGGTGTTAAGCGTATAATCTTTCGGCAAATAACTCACGGAATAATGTTCAGGAATCTCGAGGATCGTGTATTGCTTTATCGTGTATTTGTATTCATTCTCGATGGGGATCTTTCGTTTCGCTGTATCGATCATTCCATCGAAAAAAAGTTTCTCAAGATTCAGATTTATGTAGAGTTCATCTGAAACTTTCTTACTGTAATCCGGCACTTCAAAGCCGGCCTGGATATTTACCAGCTTGTCATCGTTGCTTAATTTGCTGATGCTGTAATCGCCCATGATAAATTTATTGCTCGCTTTGCCCATGCGGTATTTTACGTAATCGCGTGTTTCCTTCGGATCGGTGTACATAAGTCGATCGTAAACGTCGCTACCCCAGTAACCATTATAATAAACGCTGGAATGTCCTTTGATACCGTTGTCAGTAAGCGTGATGTACGTGCTGTCGACCAGCATATTTTTCTCCACGCTGACCTCAGGAACCCTCACGAGCTTGTATTCATCTTTTGAAATGCCGATCAATGCCTGTTTTCCCTGGATCGCGGAACTCGGTAAACCGAAAATGCAATTCGGGTCCGTGCCGTCCAGGAAAATCCACGCGCTGTCGAGATAAAGTGCAGCTATCATGTGATTGTCTGTGATCGGTAATGCGACGTCAGTATAATCGTATGGTATGTCTCTTGTTCCTATCCATGTGAAATAGGCCTTCAACCCCGCAAGTTGAAGCAATGCGGTGAGGATGCTTGCCATATCCTTACAATCGCCGAATCTCCGGTTATATACATCGATGGCCCTGCGTGGAATAAACCCTTCGATCCCTTCTTCAAATGCCACATACTTCATGTTAGCCTGCACCCACTCGTAGATCTTTTGTGCCTTTTCCTTTGGAGTTACCGCATTAGCGGTCAGGCTGTCTGACAAATGTTTTAGTGATTGTTCTTTTGTGTTTTCAAGCTGGCTGATGAAATTATAATTCCATTTGTACAGGTCGTCGAGGTTGCCGAGATATTTTACAACGTCTCCCTTTTCATTTTTGTACGAAACAAGCTGTACGATGATATGCGGTTCGTAATATGCATATGACGGCGCGTCGGCAAACCGGTCTGCAGGTTTGATGTCGTGGGCAGTAAACGTATAGCTGTGTTGGTTCCCTTTATTGTCCTCCGTAACCGAGATCAGTTTGTTTTCGTCGTTGCGGATACTATAGCGCAACTCCATGCCGGCAGGAAAATTCAAGACGAACTTTTCATTTATGATCGGCATGTAAGAAACACAATATAATGGCGGCAACAAGTGCACGTCTTTGTGCGTTTGGGTGTATCCAACATATCCAATTGCACCTTTAACCAATGATGGAAGATCGAACGAAGATTCTTTTGCATCATCGTAAAAAACACTGTTGCTCCTGGAAGTTTCTGTTTTGATATCGGTCACTTTTACTTTCGTATATTTTTTTCCGTCAGGTACTTTGGTGTAAGCTTCAAGGTCTGACATTTCATTGTACGAACTGCTATACACGTACTGCCGGTTGTAGATCCCGTTCGCTTTATCAGATAATACAAGGATCTCCTCTTCGGTCCTGCTTTCGGCGACAGGTGCATCGTTTTTCAAATTGATCGTAATCGTTTTCGTGTAGTTCTGCATCACTGCATGATTGTTTGGATATTTTGCAATGATCTCATCAAACGATTGAGCATGCAGGTTACCGCAAAAAACAATGGAGCCCGCAACAACGGCTTTCAACATCCGGTTCAATCTTCTCTTCATAATTACAGTTGGATTATTTAGTAACGTTTAGGATCACATCATAATAATAAACCCGTGTTTCAGTAAGCTTGCCTTTGTCATCATAATACTTGCTTATTCCATTTTGCTCACCATTGTACCAGTTTTCTTCCGATCTCACGTTTCCGTTTGGATAGTACGAAATGGCAAGGCCATGGAGCTCGTCAAGAACATAATTATACTTCCAGGCAATCTTACCATTCGGAAAAAATCCTGTGTGCAGTCCCTCATCATTGCCATATTCGGCAGGAGCATCAATAAACAGTTTCCCATCGCTGAAGTACAATTTTCGTATCCCGTTCACTTTGCTTTCTTCAAAATTTATTTCGACGCTTTTCTTTCCATTCTTATAGTACGCAGTCACAAGACCGGTACCATTTTTTACGGGTATGGGCGTTATCATCTTTCCGTCTTTTCCTTCATAAGTAAAATTTATAAGTACTCCTTTATGATAATTTAACTGCACGGCGATCCGGTTGCTATCGCCGTAAATTGTTGTTGGCCCTTCCAGTTCACCGTCATCGTAGTTTGTTTCATTGTATTTTGTTCCGTCATCATTATAAGCTATTCCGGCTCCGTTCATGTTCCCGGCTAAATACTTCTGCGTATGATTGATCTTTCCGTTGCTGTAGTAGTACGTCCAAACGCCTTCTCTTTTACCTAATCCATATTGCCCTTCATACTGCAGCTTGCCGCCGAAAAAATATTTTTTTACTGTGCTGTCTTGTGCACCATGCTTATAGAAAACGGTGTACGATGGTGAACCATCAAAATAGAACTGTTCATATTTATCTTCGAGAAGATAGTTGCGGTAATTCGACTTTGTATATACATTACCGTTTCGGTGACGGTAAACGAGTACGCCGTTGCCTTTTTGAAAATCACTCTCTGCCAGCACATTGCCCGTCGAGTCAAACTGTGTGGCTTTTAAAAGCCAGCCGGTGCGGTACAGTTCTTCCGAAGCTTTCTTCCCGTTGGCTTCATAGTAGGTGGCGTAGCCATTGAGTTCGTCATCCAGGTAGTATGTGGATGATATGAGCGTGCCAAATGAATTGAACTGTTGGTGTTCGCCTTGTTGTTTCCCGTCTGTGTAGTTGCCGAGATATCGCACCACGCCATTGGGATAGTATCCCGTAAGCAGTCCATTTTCCTGGTCATTCGTAAAATTTATCTTTTCTGTCGGCTTGCCGTTGAGGTAATAGATCGTTCTTTCGCCTTCCCGCAGGCCGGATCTGTAGCTGAGCTCGGATTGGATCTTCCCACATTTAAAATAGTAAGTTGACTTGCCGTCGGCGAGTGCATCCTTGTCATAGTGCCCCTGGCTTGCTTTGTTTCCCTGGGGATCAAAAAACGTTAAGTCGGCTGCACCTTTACGCGTAGTTGAAGAACTGATTATGTTTCCGGATTTGTCGTAGAACGTCAATTCTCTGAGCCTGCCCCGCTCATAAACACCGTCATTATATTTTATCCCGTCTTCGTCGAACTGCTGTTCCTTACCATCCGTTTTTCCTTTTGAGTATTCTATCGTCTCAGAGACTTTTCCATTTTCAAAATACGTTTTGTAAACACCATCCAACTCGCCGTCGGCATAAGTATATTCGGCCTTGATGGCTTTTGAATCATAATATTCCTTCCAACTGCCTGCCGGCGCATCATTCGCGTGGCTTCCCTCGATATCGAGCACGCCGGCTTCCGAATAGTGCTTATAAGACCCATTCAATTTTCCGCCAGCGAAATTTTTTATTGCTTCTGTGTTGCCATTTTTATAGAAGTATTTTGCTTCGCCCTCTGGCTCATCATCCTTGTAGTTGATGACGTAGCTCAAAAATCCATCGAAGGTGTAAGCTCTCATTTCACCATTTTTGAGATCCTCATTATAATGTTCAACGGTTTTTATTGATCCGTTGAAGAAATATGTTTTAATTTCTCCATCCAGTTTTCCCGCCTTGTAAATATCTTCTTCCGACAGGTTCCCATTGTCAAACCAAATAGTACTTTCTCCTTCCGGCTCATCTTTCACATAGGTGGAGTGCTGTTTCTTGATTCCATTCGCGTAGTAATAAACCCATTCACCTTCTCTTTCGCCATTATTGTTGAAGTTGCCTTTCGATTTTAGTTGCCCGTTGTCATAAAAGAACTCCCACGGGCCGTAAAAATCATCGTCCTCACCTCTCTCTGTCCATT
>DASQJI010000601.1:0-2041 GCA_035631175.1 Parafilimonas sp. | reverse complement strand
TTATTGGAGCAGGCTTCACCTCCGAAAAAACTTCATCGTCCCATTGACTAAGATGCACGCCACACATAGATAGAGAAACAAATCAGGGTACATTGTGGCTAGTGGCTTGTATTGATTCGGATGGATGTTTGCCATTTTTATAAACGGTTCGGTGTCCTTTTGTTGCTGGACAATGTTTCCTGCTGCATCTATCATTCCGGAAAAACCATTGTTGCAATTAACCACCACATCTTTTCTTGTTTCTACTGCGCGCAACCTGGCATTTAGAAAATGCGACCTGATGATATAAGTATCATTAAACCACCCATCATTACTCATATTGCAAAAGAATTCGGCGCCGCTCCTCGTCGATTCTCTTGCAGGCTTTTCAATAGCCGCTTCATTACAGATCATGATGCCCGCTTTGCCAAAAGGCGTTTGCAGCGGAAGACTGTGCTCAACGTCATCACTCACCAGAAACCCTTTATTTGAAAAAAAAGGAATGCTGACGCCGGCTAAAGGCTTTTCAATAAATGATAAGAGGAATTGTTTGTCGTACCTGCTCATCACATCACCATTCGGCAGGATGCAATAAGCCGAGTTATTCACCACATTGCTTGCAACTTCTGTGTTGATCCCTAAAATATGTGTAAGGTGTGAAGCAGCAGATTCTTTCAATATTTCCCTGACGAGGTCATCATCCTTCCGGTACGTCCATGGCACTGCAGATTCAGACCATAAAATGATATCGGGGTTTTCTGCAACCGCGGCTTTGTTCAGATCAAGTAAACGTTGTACCAGCATATTGCCATTTTCATCATTCCATTTTATATCGGGCGGAATATTTTCTGCCAGCACTGCAACCTTTACGGTTTTGCTGTCAGATTGGTTATTCGTGAAACTTTGAAAAATGGCGTAGCCACACAACATATAGACCGCGATCACTGCGGCAGGAATAAAAAGCTTTTTCCATTTTTTTTCGGCAATGAAACATGCGAGCAGGAAATTGACAAGAACAGTTACAAAGGTTAATACGTACGTTCCAATTATCGAGGCCGGCTGAACGGCGTATAAATTTCCTTCAAGCGAGTTGCCCGCATAAAAATGAAACCACGGCATTCCTTCTGAAACGAAAGACCATAAAAATTCTGAAACGCAAAACCATGCTGCGATCAGCACGCTGTTCAACAAAGTCGAATATTTTCCGGAGCGCTGTTTCAGCAATGAAAAGCACCAAAGGACCAGTCCCCAGTAAAGCGCGATAACGATTGTACAAGCAAGAAAGACCAGGAGACCATAAAGAAAGTTATAGCCGGTGAACCGTTCCGCACCGCTAACGATCCATGAGTAAGCAAAGCATGATAAAGTGACACCAAAAATGCAGCCGATACGAAAGACCTGTTTTGGCGCCTTATTCAAAATGGAAACAAACAGGGGCACAAAGCATATCCATCCTAAAACGAAATTGATCTCACCGATGGCAATGAATACCAGCAAACCCGAAATAACAGCCGGAAGGTTTGAAGCAAAAATTTTCCTCAGCATCTGCCGAACAAAAATAATATTTCGATAACTGTTGGTCAAACATTACAATCATGGCGATAATAATAGCGTTGGTGTTTGCACAGCCACATCACCAGTCCTTTTCCGGCTGCCCGTTACCTGACCTGTTCTGTAATTTTTTTTGTAATTGTTTTTCCTGGTTACGCAGCTCATTGAATTTTTGCTCCATCATTTCTTTGTTGACGGGCGGTTGCTTTTTTTCCTTTTGAGGATTTTGTTGCTGTTGCTGCTTCTTGCTCTGAGGCTGATTTTGCTGCTTTTGTTTTTTCAGATCGTTCAGCGCCTTCTGTAAATTCTCCCTGGCGTCGTCGTCTGACGGATTTTCTTTAAGCGATTCCTTGAATGAAGCGATCGCGTTCATAAGATCTTTCTCTTTTAAATACGCGAGTGCTTTGTTGTATTGCGATTCAGACTTCAAAGAATTCTGATCGGTTTTCGCAATTATTTCATTATAATTTTTTTTCGATTCGTTTGTTTCATTTTGCCTTTGCAGCGCATT
>DASQJI010000600.1:0-10087 GCA_035631175.1 Parafilimonas sp. | reverse complement strand
ACGATGCTTCCTTCGTCCATCTCTGGCAGAAAGCCGGTTTCTAGTTGAGGCAATATCAAAAAAATACCCGCTGCAAAGGCGATAATAATTATGATACTGATGTAGGGCCTGAAAATAAAAAATGAGACCCATCTCTGCTTCTTTACTTCAACAACTTTTTCTGCTTGCTTTTTAGTTGGTTTCTTTTGTTTTGTAAGGATGAGATAGATAACGGGGAGGAATAACCATGTAACAAAGAACGAACACACCAACGTAATGATCATTGTATTGGTCATCACTTTAAAATAAGCGCCTGCAACTCCGGTCATCAATTCAAACGGAATAAATATTACGATCGTGCTGCACGATGAACCTACCATCGCCGGCCATAAATATTTAATCGCTTTTTGTACAAGCGTTGTCGTTGGTTCATCAGGATGTTCTTCGTGCGTGCGATGAATTTGTTCAACTACTACGATCGCATCGTCAATTATGAGGCCGATAGCTGCTGCGATGGCGCCGAGCGTCATGATGTTCAGCGTATAACCTGCAGCATACATGCTGATAAGCGTGAGACAGATGGTAACAGGGATCGTAATTAAGATCGTTACACTTGCTTTGAACGACCGCAGAAAAATAATTGCGACAATGATAGCGAGCACCAGCCCGATCCACAGGCTGTCGCTTACACTCTTGATGGAATCATTCACAAAATCGGCCTGCACATAATAGGGACGTATCGTGATGCCCGGTGGAAGGATCTTCTGCAGCTCGGCCGCTTTTTTCTTCACCGCATCTGACAACTCTATAAGATTTGTGTTTGGTTGTTTTACAACCGCCACCAGTAAACCTTCCTGTCCATTCGCATTGATCTTTGTATATTCTATTCCTTCATTGATCGTTACATCTGCAATATCTTTTAACTGAACGATCCTTTTGCTGTTGTTGGAGATGATGACCTCTTTCAGTTCATCCAACGAATGGACCGATGCGTCGGTGACAGTTAAATACATCAAACGATAATCAGTCAGGTATCCGCTCGATTGAATGAAATTGGTTTGGTTAAGCGAGTTTGCGAGCATAGCCGGCGTTATGGAAAGCGTGCTCATTTTTTGTATGTTCAGCCTGAGCCAATATTCCTTCTGTTTACCGCCAATGATGCGTACTTCGGATACGCCCGGTACTTGCGATAAGAATGGCTTCACCGTGTACAAAGCGATTTGCTTCATATCGATGGGCGTGCGGTTGTTGTGTGTTTCAAGTGTGTAGCCGATCACCGGTAAGATAGAAGGATTCATTTTCTCAACGCTGATGCTTACGCCCTGCGGCAGGTCATTCCTTATTTCTTCAACCTGCGCTTCGATCTGTTGCTTGCTGATATCAACGTTCGCGTCCCAGTTGAGAAAGGCAGATATCTCACAACTGCCGCGGCTGGTGATACTCCGAATATCCGAAAGGTTTGGTACGCGTTTTATCGCATTTTCCAAAGGCTTCGTGACTGTCACCATCATCTTGTCAACAGGCTGTAACCCGGCATCTGCGATCACTTTGATCTTTGGAAATGTTATTTCGGGAAATAAGGATACCGGCAACTTACTATAAACAAAAGCACCACTCATAATTATCAGCACGAGCAGGACGGTAAGCGGGTTTTTGTATGTGGTGAAGAAATTCATTATTTGCAAAAGCGGCAAACGCGAAACGCCAAACGCTTCGCGTATTGCCTTCTAGTGGGAAATCGCGCCTTTCGAAATTTTTTCATAATGAAAGATCAAACATGAATCCTGAAACATCAAACAGCTTCATCATTCATCACTCATTATTCATCACTCATTTCATCACCCTCACTTTCGCTGTATCTGCCAATCCATAATTTCCACTCGTCAAAATTTTGTCTGACGGAGCGAATGACGGTGCAATTATTTCAACACGATCGTTCACTTCAAGGCCTTTCGTTATTTCCGTTTTTACTGCGGTCGTGGAGTCAAGCATCTTCATCACCCAAAAATGACTTTGCGCTTCGTCGGTAAGCACCGCCTCTTTGGGTAACGTAACTGCGTTCAATTTTGCATTCTTGACGACGCGGACTTTTGCAATTAAGTTCTGCGGGATGGAAGCAGAGCCGTTTACTTTTATCAGCACCGCCTGCGTTTGGGACACCGAATCAACTGTCGGCATGAATGAACTAACAACGCCATCAAGCACTGTGCTGTCAGGGAGGATCACCTGGACACTTTTATTGAGGGAAACGTATCTGCGCAATTCGTATGGCAGGTTGAGAAGAAATCCGAATCCTTTGGTGTCGCTGATCAGTGCAAGTTGATCGCCGTCCTGCACGTAGTCGCCAACCTGGTGAGAAAGTTCAGCAATAAATCCGTGCTGATGGACCCGGATACTTATTACGCCTGAAAAATGAAATGACGAGTCGAGCGCATTGATGCTATTTCCTAACGCCTGCGCTTCTTTTGTCTTTAGTATGAAAGCCGTTTGACCAGCACTCACTTGCTCTCCTTGCCGAATGTTGACTTTTGTGATGTATCCGTTCGCGCTCGATTTAATAACGCTGGTTTGAATGAAGGAGGCGGTTGCATTGAGGTCAATGTATTCAGTTAACGGACCGTATTGAATACTTGTAACGGTAACAGGCGTTTGAATTTGATCCGGGGCGACTTCTTCCTCTTCGCCGCCTGTTTCTTTTTTGTGACAGCCAAACACGAGAAGCGCAAAAAAGAAACTGCAGTAAAAAAAAGTTTTCATCATACAATATCGTTAACGGTTCCAATAGTTGATCTGGTTCACGATCTTCATCCTTCCAACTAAATTCTGGTTCAACAGGTTTCTTGCGTTCAGGTACGTGTTGATCGCTGTAACATAATCCGCGATGCGGATGTCTCCGGTCTCCAGCAATTTGTTATCCGCGCCAATCAACGTGTATGAATATGTGATCTGCTGGTTTATTTTGCTTTCGAGGTCGCCGATGGCTTTCAATTGCAGTTTAAGTTGTGCGATCTGCTGATTGTATTGATTCAAAAAAAATTCACGGCTCGTCAGGCGCGTCCGTTCTTCGATATCAAGTTTGGAATACTTCAATCTCTTTTGATGCGCGTCATATATGGGAATTGAAAGGTTCAGCCCGGCGCTGAATCCAAAATTTTTGTAAAGCGTATGATGCATGGAAGAGTTGTAGCCCGCGTCGGTATAAACATTCAATTTAGGTTTATAACTAAAATTAATAAGAGTTTTTTCGTTGATGATACGCAGGCTGTCAGTCGTAAAACGTTTGTAAAAAACAGATTGAAAAAAATTCATTGCCGCCGTATCTGCGAGTGATGGCTGTTCAAGCCTGGCGATGGCTGTGTCAACAATGCCTGCGAGATAATTCAAAGTGAGCACATCCGTATTGTATTGCACCTGTGATTGCAACCACATCAATTCCTGCTGCTGATAGGTAACATAGAAAGTGAGGTAATCACTTTGTTTATAGACGCTTTGTTGAGTTAGTTTTTTAAGGATGATCTCCTCTTTGCTGAGCAGGTCGTAAACATCTTTATTAAAGTCCATCGTTAACATGTCCCCGTATGCAGTGATGTATTGTTCTGTGATGGTTCTTACAATCTCCTGTTCCGAAAGTTTCATCGTGTCGGACAACGCCTCGTTTTGTAATCGGATCGTTTCATATTGGGCTGCTTTATTATTTATGCCTACGATTTGTTTAGTTGCCTGCATTAGCCCCTGCACATTCGCGATATTGGTGATGTCTTCATCATAGCCGTAACCATGAATAATCGGCGCATAATAATTATTGCTCAGAAAATTGACCTGCGTTTTCAACGTAGCCCTCAATATCTGGCTGTCGAGGCGGTTGGAAAGTATTTGATTGCGGTACTGGTTTAGTAAAGGGCTGTTTTGTTTTGCCTGTTCAATGAAAAAATTCAGCGTATGGCCTTGCGAAAAGCACATACACTGGATACAGGTGAAGACGATAACCAGCAGGAACTTCATTGTGTCAACGTAAGATCAAAAGCCATGCAAGCTTTGATGCCTGTTCGATTGTTCGATACAAATTCAAGCGAACGTAGGCTTCAAATCTGTTTGAATTCTGAAGGTTTCCGTATAGATTTGGAGCCGAAATATTTCCCACATGAAAAAATTCCTTCTCGTTGCTGCTGCAATCTTCACCTGTTTGGTTTCTCATGCGCAATCAAAGAACCTGGAGTTGGTACATACTTTTCATATAAAAAGTGACGGTTGGTGGGATTATGTGGCTGTGCATAACGACAAGCTTTATGTCTCTCACGGTACGCAGGTCAACATTTTAAATGCATCTACAGGTGATTCGCTCGGCGTCATTCTAAATACGCCAGGCGTTCATGGGATCGCCTTTGATCAAACGAAAGGTTTTACCAGTAACGGACGATCAAATAATGTAACGGTTTTTAACCCGATAACAAACGAATCGATCACCCAGATACAAACAGGGCAAAATCCCGATGCGATCATGTATGAGCCGTATACACGAACGATAATCACATGCAATGGTGGGAGTTATGACCTTTCACTTATTGATCCGAAGACAGAGAAAGTTGTTCAAACAATTGCTGTTGGCGGTAAGCCGGAGACAGCGGTAACAGATAAAGAGGGAAATGTGTTTGTGAACATTGAGGATAAAAACGAGATTGTGAAAGTGAATATGAAAACGTTTAAGGTGGAGGCACGTTGGTCGTTGGGCGGAGCAGAAGGACCCACTGGTTTGGCGATCGACCTCGCGGCAAAAAAATTGTTCGCAGGTTGCGAGAAACAGCTTGTCATACTGGATATCAACAACGGGAATGTTGTTGCAAAGCTGCCAATTGGTGCTGGCTGCGATGGTGTTGTTTTTAATCCATTAATAGGAATGATCTATACTGCAAACGGCGAGGGCACGATCACAGTAATAAAGAAGATCGATGCAAACAATTTTTCGGTACTCGAGAATTTTCCAACGAAGCGTGGCGCAAGAACGATCACAATGGACATGATCAGTCACTTTATATATTTACCCACCGCCGAGTTTGATGAAACAAAAAAAGATGCCAATGGCAGATCGCTAATGATACCGGGAAGTTTCCAGGTTCTGGCGCTACGGTTTATATAAAGCCATTATTGAAACAAAGTCGCCACGAGCTTTGAGTCGCCGAGCAAAGTACGATATCGCCTGCCCGAATATTTCTTCCTCAGCTCTGATATGGTTACTCTTTTCAAGGGGCGTCGCAATTCTGATGCAATATCAAGGAGAGTTTCGGCCTGTTTGGCCGGCATTATTAAATACCAGTTATCTGAATTTGTTTCGGAAAGCACTACTGTTTGCGGCTGATGTAATTTGGCGAGAAGGTTGCCGCGTTCGGATCCTGCAACATTTATCTTATACGTATGCATGATGATCACGGAAGGGTCGGAAAGCACCTCGGTCATAACTTCTCGGGTTTGGTTTTTTAAGGCACAATTGTAGTGCCAAGCTGTGGTTAAAAACGAGCAGCATCTTCCAGACATTATTCCAGGCCGACCAAAGCTGATCAATGACGTTTAAAGTATTGCACGTCTCTTTCATGTTTTTTTGCCGCCTCGAGAGAATCGAATGTGCCTAAATTTCGGCGCTTGTTCGTTTTCGGATCTTTTTTTCTTGAATATAGCCGGTATTCTCCGGATTTTAATTTGCGTATCATGGTCTTTTGAAGAAAATTTTACAATCGTTATGCCATGTTACGGGCACAGCTTTCCAAAAGCTCAGGACCTCTCAAAATATAATGGTACAAGAATTGACCTATAGAAGCAAAACACGATTATGCCACAAAAAGATGAAATGAATACGCTGAGCGAGATCATGAATAAGCTCACCAGAAAAGGTTACGACAAAGAATTCAGGTGGACTCCGGAAGGATTTGTTGTTGATGATAAGGCTTATCAGCCGGATAATCTCACCATTTTAAAGACTTATCGCTTTGAAGGAGTTTCTGATCCATCAGATACGTCGATATTATATTTGATCCAGGCGAATGACGGGCTGATCGGTTATAGCCTCGACGCATACGGCGTATACAGCAATCACGATGATGAAGAAGGTTATGACAATTTCATCCGGCAGATCCCGGTGAAAAATAATGAAGAACAGTTGTTGTTTGAACTATGAACAGTGAGATCCATCTTGCCGGAATCTCAGGCAGCTTGCGGAGAGGCTCTTATAATACTGCGCTCCTGAACGCCCTGTACCCGTTGCTGCCTGAAGATGTTTCGATGGAGATCGTTTCCATCGCGGGAATCCCTTTGTATGATGCCGACCTTGATATGCCGGAAGCGGAAAAGCGGCCGTCTATCGTTCAACACTTTAGAGATTGTCTGAGTAAAGTAGATGGCATTGTGATCGTGTCTCCGGAATATAATTATTCCATACCTGGCGGGCTGAAAAATGCGATAGACTGGGCATCGCGCGGAACGGACTCACCGTTGTTGAATAAACCTGTGGCATTAATGGGTGCAACGCCAGGCATGTGGGGAACGGTACGCATGCAAACCGCTTTTCTACCTGTGTTTGTGTTCCTGAACATGAAACCTGTTTTGAAACCGGAGGTTCTGATTGCGCAGGCTGCTACCAAATTCGATGCGAAGGGTAATTTGACAGATGAAAAAGCCAAAGAGATCATCAGGCAAAAACTTACTGCACTTAAAGGCATGATCCTTCTTGAGCATGAAACTCACAAAGTGTTCTGATCTTTAGAGAGCGATTCGTTTATTGGTACACAAAACTGTCTTTAAATTTTTTTAAGGCACATCTTCTTTCAAGAGAGAAATATGCAATCAATTATTGTTGTCGGGGCAGGCGCTGCCGGTTTAATGGGAGCTTATGAACTATCAAGGCGCGGAAAAAATGTGCTCATATTAGAAGCAGCGAATCGTTTGGGTGGAAGAATACATACGGTTGTGGACGGTTCGTTTTCACAACCGATTGAACTTGGCGCTGAATTTATTCACGGAGACCTGGATATCACACTCGGATTGTTAAAAGAAGCGGGAATAAAATATCATGAAGCGAAAGGAAAAATGTTTCATCTTGAAAAAGGCGAATTTAAAAAGGAAAATAATTTTTCTGATCACTGGGATGAATTGATGAAACGAATGGGCGGGCTAAAAGAAGATCTGCCACTCGGTGAATTTCTTATTCGATTTTTCAACGATGATAAGTATAATGATCTGCGCGAATCGGTGAGGCATTTTGCGGAAGGATTTGATTTGGCGGATCTTTCCGATGCCAGTACGATGGCGTTGTATAAAGAATGGAAAGACGAGTGGGGAACTCAATACCGCGTTGACGGCGGCTACCAGAGACTCATCGATTACCTGGCCTCAGCATGTAAAAAGAATGGCTGTGTGATCGAGAAAAATTGCACGGTAAAAAAGGTCAGATGGGCAAAAGAACAGGTGAGTGTTCTGAACATGTGCAGCCAGTATTTCGCCGCAAATAAAATAATTGTGGCGGTTCCCCTTAGTGTATTGCAGGCTCCTGAAAATGATATTGCTTATATAGAATTTACACCTGCCGTTCCTGAATACACTAAAGCAGCAGCGCAGATAGGTTTTGGCACGGTAATAAAGATCATTCTTCAATTCGATGAAACTTTCTGGGCGCATATGAAAAAAAATGTCGGGTTCATTTTTACTGATGAAGAAATACCGACATGGTGGACGCAGCATCCCCGAAAAACTTCACTGCTTACCGGCTGGTTTGGCGGGCCATCTGCGGCGGTATATAAAAATGCAACCGACGAAGAAATTCTTAGCCTGGCATTAAATTCGCTGGCATCCGCATTTGCGAAATCAGCAGAAGTCATCAGGCAAAATTTGAAGGCATGCAAAATTACAAATTGGTCGAACGTACCTGGTGTTAACGGAGGCTATAGCTATAGCAAGCTTGAGAGTAACGCGGCAAAAAAAATCTTTGAACGACCAATTGAACAAACAATATTTTTTGCAGGAGAATCTTTTTACAGCGGAAATTCATCAGGAACAGTTGAGGCCGCATTGGTTAGTGGGAGAGAAGCAGCTTTAAAAATTCTGCAACTCGAAGATTCAAAACAGGCATAAATTTTTCAGAGATATCCGAAAAGAAGTTGCATGCAAAAAAAGAAACTGGAAAAAAAGCAAAAAGAAACACAAGAGCAAGCGCAGGATATTCGTGAAGACTTGTTCGTTGAAAAAACCAGCACCGATGAAATAGATTCGGATGGATCAGGCAACGCATTCGAGGAAACAGAAACAGTGACAGAAGACAACTTTGATGACCTGTCTGAAAAATAAATTTTATGAAACAATCGTCTAAAAAATCATCTTCTGAAAAAGAGAACAGGAAAGTGAGTGATAAAACGTCACGAAAGTCTAGTGAAATAAGAGAAGACAAAAACAATTCGATTCGAAACGATCCCGGAAGTAAATTGGATTATCCATATCAACAGGTGCACGATAAACAGTTCGGCAATCAGCCTGAATTTATTGACCGGAACAATGATTCGAAAGACAAAAGTTAGTCATTGAAAGAAGTTAGGAGCACTCGTTGCCCGGCTGGCGGAAGCAAATCAATCGTTTTCCGGGCGATGAAACTGCAAGCGGCGATCAACATTCTTTCAAGCCAAGCGGGATATTTAAGGCCAGTCCGCCTTCTGCAGTTTCTTTGTATTTGAAGTTCATATCTTTCGCGGTGTCCCACATTGTTTTGATCACTTTATCCAAACTCACGCGCGCATAATCCGGGCTGCTCTGAAGCGCGAGCTGCGACGCCGTTATCGCTTTGATCGCGCCCATCGTGTTACGTTCAATGCACGGCACCTGTACCAGTCCGCCGATTGGATCGCAGGTCATTCCCAAATGATGCTCCATCGCAATTTCTGCCGCCATTAATGACTGCCGCTGGGTACCGCCCATGCATTCTGTGAGAGCTGCCGCGGCCATTGAAGACGACACACCGATCTCTGCCTGGCAACCGCCCATCGCTGCGGAAATGGTAGCCTCTTTTTTGAATATGCTGCCGATCTCAGAAGCGGTCAAAAGAAAACGGATTACTTTTTCATCATCGTCGCCATCACAGAATGCAATAAAATATTGGAGGACTGCCGGTATCACCCCAGCAGCTCCGTTGGTCGGAGCAGTAACCACGCGCCCAAATGAAGCGTTCTCTTCATTCACTGCGAGTGCGAAGCAGCTCACCCAATCAAGGATGTATTGAAATTGATTACCGCCGTCTCGAATTGCGTGAGTCCACGACTGGTAATCAGTGTAAACTCGTCCATTTATTAATTTTTTATTCAAATCGAATGCGCGCCTTCGCACTTGCAAACCACCCGGCAGTTCTCCTTTGCTGTGGCATCCGCGATACATGCATTCGCGCATAGTGCTCCATATATTTAATACACCCTGCCTTGTTTCGGACTCAGGCCGCCAGGCGTTTTCATTTTCTATCACCACCTCGCTGATCGAGAGCCCGGTTTTTCTGCACCAATGCAACAGGTCCTCCGAAGTATTTATCGGAAATGGCAGGTCGATCAAACATTCGCTGCTGCCGTCTTCTCCTTCCTTTACAACAAATCCTCCACCAATCGAATAAAAGGTTTCAGAGATCTCTTTGTTGGTGCAGGACGCAAGAAAGCTTAAACCGTTCGGATGAAACGGCAGGCTTTCTGTTACAAGGAATTGAACAGCCACCTGTATCTGTCTTTGGCCATTAAGCAGAAGCATCTTCTCAGCCTGTATGTTTTCAATCCGCGATGGAATTGTATTAACGTCGACTGTAACCGGATCTTCACCGCACAGGCCCATCAGCACCGCGATGTCAGTACCGTGCCCTTTTCCAGTCTTCGCCAGCGATCCATAGAGTAAAACATCGATGGACGTTACAGAACTCAACAAATCTTTTTGTTGCAAGGTTTTAATAAAGCGCAAACCGGCGCGCCATGGGCCCAGGGTATGGGAGCTTGACGGGCCGACCCCTATCTTGAGCATATCAAAAACAGAAATGGCTTCGTGTGGCATGCGATCGTGGTAAAGTTAGTGATAACTGCCTTGCAACGTTTTCATTGCACATACA
>DASQJI010000599.1:0-1894 GCA_035631175.1 Parafilimonas sp. | reverse complement strand
ATGAATAATTTTGGAGATCATGAAAAGCTTATGCAGTCCGGCTTTGAAGTGTGGGGCGCTCCGGCCATACGCAGCCATCCCGACAATTATTTTCTAACGCAATGGGAAAAACATTTTAAAAACATACGCGATTTTATACCGGTCTGCAGGCAATTAGGCTATAAAGGAATTATCATGACGTCATGGTCAAGATCGGGTCAATACTCCACTGTTTGGGAAACCTCCGATGATATAACAGACCTGTATGCAATAAGACATGTATACCCGATCACAGGTTTCAACATATTGCTGGCAGCATATTCCAAAAGCTTGCAAACACGAAGCCCGTTGGATATTCCAGAGTTTATTAAAACGTATGGCAAAGAACAGTACGGGTTTACTGAGCAGGAGTCGGCGTCGTTTTGGAAAGCCGTGACAACATGTCCTTATGAAATAAACCAGGGAAAAGTAATTGCTCCACAAGATATCGCAGTATCGCAGTTGGCAGACAGCCAGGCAATCGCTGTAAAAACTTTATATCAATTGCAACCGCAAAAAAATAAAGAGGAATTTGAGCATTATCGTTTGATGGCTGATATACGAATGCTCTATCTCTCCTATCAAAAAATTGAAGCAGAAGTAAATGATCCCGGCTTTAGCAATTCAAAGATTCCTTCGGTTCTTGGGCAACTAAAAAAGCTTTTAGATGATGCAAGATCGATCGATCAACGATTTATAGACTTAAATAAAAGCACACTGTACCCAGGCGAATTAAAAGAGGAAAATGATCTTCGAACTACTAAGATCAATTTGCTCTATGAACGACTGGCAAAAGAAAGGATGTGACGATAAAGAACTTCAGTATTTTTTAAATAACGCTACGTCACAGGAAGTAATATTTGCAGTTTTCTTCTAAGCCTAAACAAAAACGTTAGTGAAAGAATTTTTCGATGTAAATAAAGAGTTCTTCAATTTGCTCGGCTACTCTATGAGTTATATTGAATTTGCCGGAGTAGTGTTCGGATTAATTGCAGTATGGCTTTCCGCAAAAGCACTTATTGTAAGCTGGCCAATTGGTATTCTAAATGTTATACTGGCAGCAATTTTATATTTCCAGGTACAACTCTATCCTGACATGTTTCTACAGGTCTTCTTTTTCGTAACAAACCTTGTTGGCTGGTGGCGTTGGGCGAATCCAAAACCAGGGGAAGAAGACAGGAAGGAAGAATTGAAAGTCAGTTACATGAAAAGAAACCAATTGATATTTACGGTATTGATATCACTGATCGGAACTTTCATTCTCGGTCAGTTTGCAAGTAACTTGCATACATGGTTTCCAAACATATTTTCCAGGCCAAGCGCGTATCCGTATGTTGATTCTTTTATCACGGTAATGAGCGTGCTTACTACATTCTATATGATCGAAAAGAAGATTGAATGTTGGATCATCTGGATAATAGTAGACATTACTGCAACCATCCTTTATTATGTAAAGGGCGTAAAATTCTACAGTGTTGAATATTTCATCTTCACGATCATTGCAACTTACGGATTGATGCATTGGATAAAAGAATATAAAAGTTATTCATCCTTGCCGGCACGATACGAGGTCTTGTGATTGGTAAGTTTCCGCCTGTTTATAATGGGCATATCGATTCATAAATTTTGCCTCCGGTAAACTAAGTGCTTACTGGCCTGGCATATAAGACAGCAATTGCCGCGCATGCTGTTTCGTGTCCACCTGGTCAATCTTTGCTACCACAACTCCTTTTTCGTCGATGATAAACGTTGTTCGGGCCGTTCCCCAAAACTTCTGTCCGTCTCTATCCTTTTCCACCCAAACGCCATATTGTTTGTTGATCGACGTATCAACGTCCGCAATAAGGGTAAAAGGCAGCTTATACGTCGTCTCGAA
>DASQJI010000598.1:0-2826 GCA_035631175.1 Parafilimonas sp. | reverse complement strand
ATCGAAGAGGAGATGTTTGCGTCGTTTGCAAACTTGTCTGCGATAATTGAATCGCTCGGCAAATGAATGCACACATTTTTTTCGTCAGCCTTTGCCATGATGTCTTTTGCAGTTTCGACCCGGTCTTCTTCGCACAACGATGCGCCAATATCGCCGCCTTCTGCCTTGAAAAAAGTATAAGCCATCCCACCGCCAATAATGATGTCCGTGGCGTGATCAAGCAGATTTTCCAGTATCAGTATCTTGTCACTCACTTTTGCGCCGCCGATGATTGCGGTAAAAGGTTTTTCAGAACTGTGCAGGATCTGTTCCGCCGCTTTCACTTCTGCTTCCATCAACAAGCCAAACATCTTCTTATCTGGTGTAAAGAATTTTGCGATCACAGCAGTAGAAGCATGTGCACGGTGAGCTGTACCAAACGCATCGTTGACATATACATCGCCAAGCTTCGACAATTTCTCAGCAAAGGCTTCATCGCCCTTTTCTTCCTGCTTGTAAAAACGCAAATTTTCCAGCAGCAAAACATCCCCCGGTTTAAGTGCGGCTGATTTATTTTTTGCTTCGTCCCCAATACAATCATTTGCAAACTGTATCTCTTTTCCACCAAGTAGTTCACTCAAATGTTTCAAAAGATGTTTCAGCGAATATTTTTCTTCCGGACCTTCTTTCGGCCTGCCGAGATGGCTCATCAAAATAACGCTGCCTCCATCGGTGAGAATTTTGTTAATCGTAGGGACTGCGGCCCTCATCCTGTTATCGTCGGTTATTTCTAAACTTTTTTTATCGAGAGGCACGTTGAAATCAACGCGGATAAGCGCTTTTTCGTTGGCAAAGTTGTGTTCTGAGAATTTGCTCATAATGTTTGATTGAGGGCTGTAAAAGTAAGAACAGGCGTTTAAATTAAACGAGTTCTGTTGAAGATAAGCGGCCACTGTCCAAAGGCGCGCCGGGTTTTGACAATTACTATTACAAAAACTTTTGCAGCTTATACTTTTATATTCGCGACTGATATGCGGAAGCACAGAGAAAAAAGATGGTGGCTGGCGCCGGTCGTGTTACTGGCTATCATCATACTGTTGCATTTGTTTGCACTGCAGGGCGGATGGGTTGAAAAAGTTTACAGCACGGTACTTTACCCTGTGATCTCATCAATCCTGCGCATCATGACGGGCTGGATACCGCTCAGTCTTGGCGATATCATTTACGCACTGGCGATGATCTGGTTGATTTTTGAGATTATTCAATTCTTCCGGCATGGGCCTTCCTGGAAAAGATTTTTCATGCGCATGAGGAATCTTTTGGTGACATGCCTATGGATCTACCTGGTTTTTCTTGTCTTCTGGGGATTGAATTATTACCGTTACGGCATCAGCTATCAATTGCATCTCGCTCCCGCCGAGTATAATGCTGACGATCTGAAAAAACTGACTTCTGCACTTGTGGTTAAATTAAATGATACCCGCAAAGAACTCGACAGCATGCATTACAGCTACCCCGACAACAAAACGATCTTTCGCAGTGCGATCGCCGCGTATGATTCTGCACAGTCCGTTTATCCATTTTTGCAGTATAGGCATCCAGCGGTGAAAGAGATGCTGTCAGGAACAGTCGGCAACTATGGCGGGTTCCTCGGATACTATAATCCCTTCACAGGCGAAGCGCAGGTTGATACAAAAGTTCCCCCTTTCATGATTCCGTTCACTACCTGCCACGAGATGGCACACCAGCTTGGTTATGCCAGTGAAAGTGAAGCCAGCTTTGTTGGTTATCTTGTCGTGAAAGCGAGTAATTCCCCGGTGTTTGATTACTCAACGTACTTCGACCTTTTTGGATACGCAAACTCAGAATTGTTTGAAAGAGATTCAACGGCAGCAAGACAAAATGTTCGCTCCCTGGACACGTTGGTGAAGAAAGACATACTTGCTTACAGGAAATTTCTGCGCGACAATGAAAATCCAATTGAGCCTTTACTTACAAAAATTTATGGTAACTACCTGAAGGCACATAATCAGCCGCAGGGAATAGAAAGTTATAATGAAGTGGTAGGGTGGATCGTGGCGTATTACAAAAAATACGGAGTGCTTTAGATGAGTGTTATTCAGCTATCGTGAACGTACGCAAAGCCGCCGCGATCTCATTTAAAAATAACCGTTCCAAGCTGCTGCGTGATCTGGATCTCAATTGCTTTCAGGTGCTTATGCACTTCCATTAAGCGCAACTGCTCATTTAATTCCTTCGAATGCATTATATCATTTTGGTTTTGCTCAAACATGCGTTTCAGTTTTTGCAGCTTGAAATAATTTAAGCTCATCATAACATCCTGCACACTCGTATCGCGATTCAATACTTTCATATTCTCGAGCACCTCGTCCCAGCGCTGACTTAACTCAAAAGGAAAGAGCGTTACATTCACAACGAGCGTGCGCACCCGTTCCTCCTCGTGATACAACAACGTCTTTGCCGTCGGGCGAAAGCCGGCAGCATATTGCCTGCGATACAGCTCGTACAAATATTCCATATCGGCATTATCAAAACGGAATTCATCCAGTTCTTCAAAAATGTGGTCGGCGATAGTTTCGTCTGCATCCCACTTGTTCAGACCATATTCGAGTAACACACGTAAAACATTTTTCTCCTGCGCTTCATCCTGCTGAAAAATGATCTTGTCGTCCGTATTTTCAACCGTCGCAGGCTGTAGATCCTGTTTTTTTTCGGCCGCGGCTGACTTACCAACACGTTCGCCGGAATATTTATTAACGAGGGTGGTTAATCCGTTTTCGTCGATCCTGAGTAAACCAGCAGATCGGTGAATGTATTCCTGCCGCC
>DASQJI010000597.1:0-7225 GCA_035631175.1 Parafilimonas sp. | reverse complement strand
AGATGTTTCTCAAACCCTTGCGCCCGAAGTTGTAGGTATGCGTCCCACACATCGACAGGAATTTCCTGGAAAATTTGAAAACCTTTTTCCGGATAGAATTTTATTCTTTCAAGATCGCCGACCATGATATTGATAACCTTTTCCATCGGTATCTCTTCGGTGGGATATTCTTCAAAAGAAATTTGAGGTGAAGTGACGATCAATTTTTTATCCGGCCAGTGTTTTTTGAACGTCGCATAACTTCTTCTTTCCATGTAAGGTTTTTGAACGAGTATAAAAGATTGTGGATGAAGATTTTTTTCCGCAAGCAATCGTTGTGTGAAAAGGATATTTTCGCCCGTGTTCGTTGATCTGTTTTCCACCAGCATCGCCGTTTCCGGAACACCCATACGAATCGCTATTGCTGCAAATTGATCCGCCTCAGTTTCTGTCCACATGCCTTTTGTAAGGTTGCCCAATCCGCCCGAAAAAATTATCAGCGGCGCCCATTCTTGCAGATATAACTCTGCCGCACGTTCAGGAACTCTCAGGTCATGACTTCCTAATGCCAGTATGCAATCCGCTTTTTCCAAAGCATGGTTCACATGATGATAATCCCATAGTTTTTTGCCGAGCTTGAGCGTTTCGTCCGTGATCATAAGATGCGCAAAGTAAGAAATGGCGCAGAATGACCGGCAAGGATGACGCAACGCCAACAATGTATTGCGTCGCAGATGCCGCCTGAGGTCGGCATGACAGTCGAGGCTCTCGGTCATTCCGAGTGATATAACCTTCCACGAAGTAGAAGCCACCCTAACGATGAATCGGCAACGCAAACTGTTCAGCGTTTATTTTTGCATCATGGAATTAGGCATCAGCACCTTCGTTGAATTAACACCCGATCCGCGGACAGGCAAAATGATCACGCCCTATGAGCGCATCCAAAACCTGCTGGATGAAGCAGAACTCGCAGATCAACTAGGGCTCGACATATTTGCGATCGGTGAACATCACCGTCCCGATTACCTGGTATCTTCTCCCGCTACATTACTCGCAGCTGTTGCAGCAAGAACAAAACAAATAAAATTGTCGAGTGCCGTCAGCGTCCTCAGCTCCGACGATCCGGTACGCGTCTTTCAGCAATTTGCTCTCATCGACCTGGTTTCAAAAGGACGTGCGGAGATCATGGCAGGCAGAGGTTCATTCATTGAATCTTTTCCATTGTTTGGTTACGATCTGAAAGATTATGACGAACTCTTTGATGAGAAATTAAGATTGCTTGTTGCGATCAATGATCAGGAAAAGATCACATGGAAAGGAAAGCACAGGCCGCCGATAGAAAATTTAGGAGTGTATCCCCGACCGTATCAAAAGAAATTGCCGATATGGGTTGCGATCGGCGGGACACCGGAATCGGTTCTGCGCGCAGCGAAACTCGGATTGCCCCTTACTATTGCTATCATCGGCGGAGAACCGAAGAGGTTTGCCCCTTACACAGAATTTTACAGGGCTGAGTATGTAAAGGCGGGGCATGATATTTCAAACTTGCAGCTCTGCATAAATTCACACGCTTATATAGCCGATGATTCGCAGCAGGCCGCCGATGAATTTTTTCCAATTTATGCATACGTCATGAGCAAGATTGGACGCGAACGCGGATGGCCACCAACTACCCGGGCGCAATTTGAACACATGAGAAGTCCTGAAGGTTCGTTGTTGGTTGGCAGTCCGCAGCAGGTGATAGACAAAATTTTATATGAGCATGAGCTTTTCAAATTCACCCGTTTTATGGTCCAATTCAGCGTGGGAACATTGCCTCATAAACAAATGATGCACGCGATAGAACTGTTTGGAAACGTTGTTGCGCCGGCTGTAAAGAAGGCGTTGACTGCTGGGACTGGTTCCGCTGAAAAAACGTCTGTCGATAAAAGCGGGAATGAGAGATGAGGAATGAGAAATGTGAAAATAATCTGCCGTTTAAGTTTTGAGTTTTCCGGCAGCGTTAGGCCACTTCAACAACCGAGGCAGAAACGATGATCGCCTTTTCGGTTTCGAGCTTTGCAAGATCAGCATCATTATTCTTTCGGCTCTTCACCTCTTCAAACCGCGCATCGTAATCCTCCCTAATCGTTTTCATCCACCTGTCCCACCACAAAAAGTACAAGCCATAATTTCCTTTGAAATATTGATGATGCTGATTGTGGTTTACAGAAGTATTTATCCACCGGCCGACCTTATTCTTGCTGAAACCTTTTGGATATATTTCCCATCCTAAATGACCGTACACGTTATATGCGATCATAACAATGAAGAAAACAAAGAGATGAATTTTCATCACCGGCATCATGATCACAAACACCAAAAAGATCCCGGCCTCGATAACAGCCTCGAACGGATGAAACGCATATGCTGCCCACGGCGACGGATTTGTCGATTTGTGATGTACCACATGAACTGCTTTAAATAATTTCGGATCATGCATCAGCCGGTGCATCCAATAAAAGTATGCGTCATGAATGAGGAAGGTCAATGGAAATGCAAGCCAGAACCAAAGCAGGCTGTGCTGATGAATGTCGGTATAATATTGAGTATACTGTCTGAAAGAAGTGCCTAAAATAACAGCGGGTACAAGACCAAAGATAAACATGGTGATCACGGAATAAAAGATCTCACGCTTATAATCTTTCCCCGACGGAAACTTTCGTTGAATTTTTGTATGAAGGATCTTTTTTTTAAAGATCACATACCATAATGCCCACACAATTCCTGCAAAAATAAAATAGCGTACTGCGACATGGGTGAAAGCCTCTTTGAAATCTGCCCAAAACAAATTCATGCGGCAAAATTAAAAACTATTGCGGATCACTCTGTACGTAACGCTTTCACCGGATTTGCAGTAGCGGCCTTTATCGCCTGCGTGCTCACTGTGAGTAAAGCAATGAGCAAGGCGATCGTTCCAGCTACCAGGAATACCCACCACTCTATCGTAATCCGATACGCAAAATTTTCAAGCCATTTATGCATCCCGTACCAGGCAACAGGGCATGCAACTAAGGCGGCGACGAAAACAGGTTTCAGAAATTCTTTTGAAATTTCCGTCGTAATCCCTGCAACGTTAGCACCAAGTATTTTCCTGATACCGATCTCTTTTACCCGTTGCTGGATGGAATAGATCGACAAACCGAGAATTCCGAGGCAGGCGATCAGTATGGCAAGTGCAGAGAAGTAACCAACTATTTCGCCGAGCCTTTTTTCGCTACTGTACATGCTATTGAGCTTATCGTCCAGGAAGCTGTATTCAAATGCGAGTGTTGGAAAAAATTGTTTGAAATCGCTACCTGCGATTGTGGTTATTTGCTGCACAGATTGTGGTTTGAATCTCACATACAAAAATTGTAATCGTTGCGGCAGAATATGCATTACGAGCGGCTGAACGGGCGACTTTAAAGGTGTGATGTTGAAATTTTTTACGACGCCGATTATTTTGCCGCTTTTTAATACCACATTCGGTTGCACCCATTGGAATCTTTTTCCAATTGCCTGTTGCGGATCTTTCCAGCCCAATTTTTTCACTGCTTCTTCATTCACGATGAATCCCTCTGTTTGATCTGTAACAAGATCTTTTGAAAAATCTCTGCCGGCAATTACCTGCATTTGCATTGTCTTGATAAACGCCTCATCCGTAAACAACATCTGCATCGAAACGGCGTTTGCTGAATTGTTGTCGCTGGTGTTAACCTGGTTTACGGGAATAAATATGCCCGGCACGTTGGAAGCTGCAGCCACCGAGCTTACAGCAGGATTCTTTAACAGCGAACTCTTAAAACCTGCGAGTGTTGATGAATCGGCAGAACGCGGCAGTGAGATGATCATCATATCATTTTTTTCGAAGCCCAATTTTTTCTCCTGCATAAACTTTAACTGCTGGTAAATTAGAATCGTTCCTGAGATGAGGATGATGGAGATCGCAAATTGAAGTGTCACCAGGAATTTCCTGGCAGAAAGACCTTGCAAACTCCTTTGAAATTTTCCCTTCAAAACTTCTACCGGCCTGAACGACGATAGCACTGCCGCGGGATAAATGCCCGACAGGATGCCGGCAAATACTACCAGCAATAACAGGAAGCCCGCGACCTGCAACGTATTTCCTGCCCCTACCTTCAAGTTAGTTTGCGCGAGTTGGTTGAAAAAAGGAAGCACTGCGGCCACGATAATCACCGCAACTATTAAAGCAACGACCGCAACTAAAACAGATTCTCCCAAAAATTGCCACATCAGTTGTTTTCGTTGGGCACCTATAACTTTTCGTAATCCAACTTCCTTGGCCCTGGCAATAGAGCGCGCGGTAGAGAGATTTGTAAAATTGAAACAAGCGATGAGAAGAATGAATAATGCGATCCCTGTAAAAACGTAAACGTATGTGATGTCGCCATTTTCGCCGAGCTCTCCGGTCATTTGAGAATGTAAATGAATATCGGTGAGTGGTTGAAGATGTATTTCCTGTTTGCCATCTGCCGCAGGATTATTTAAAATGTATTTCTTCACAAAGCCTGGATATTTTGATTCGAGCGCAGCAGTTGAAACACCATTGTTCAACAGGAGGTACGTCTGAAACATATGAAACGACCACAGAGTGCTAAGGTCGCCGAGTGTTTGCATTGAAACCAGTGCGCTGAACGTAAAATGCGAATTCGCCGGAGCGTCATTCACAATACCAGTCACCTCGAGCTGCAGGTCTCTTCCAAATGAACTCAGTTCGATGGTCTTGCCAATTACATTCGTAGCATCCCGCGGAAAATATTTGTTGGCCATTTCTTTGGTGAGGATCACGCTATTTGGTTTATAGAGCGCCTGTTTATCTCCCCGCAACAACTGAAAAGAAAAGACATCAAAAAAAGTTGAATCGCAAAACAACAAATCGTTTTCATAAAAATGCTCTTCGCCCTTCACGCCCACCAGGCTTTTGTCAGGTTTCAAAATCCTTACATAATTTTTTATTTCCGGGTAATCTTTTTTCATCAACGGCCCCCACGGTGCTGGTGTCACCGCCAGGTTTGTCAAACCGTCCGGCCCTTCGGCAACAGATGTGAGCCGGTATATGTTAGCCGCATTAACGTTGAACTTATCATAGCTCAATTCGTGAGTGATGAGAAGAAAAATAAGGACACAACATGCAAGGCCGATTGAAAGGCCAAGGATATTTATGGCTGAAAAAATTTTGTGCTTCCACAAGTTTCTTAAGGTAACGGTTAAATAATTTCTGAACATATATGCGCTTTTAGTTGATGAACGACCTGAGAAAAGCTCAACCGTTATGCCAATGCCAGAAGCTTTTGAAAACAAAGCGCTTACTGCTCGTGAAAAGTGTTTGAATGTACGAAAACGAACATGTATCGTGCGATGCCGCACGGGCATGGATGCGGCGGAAAACAAAAATTATAAATCCATGGTTAATTAAGCCGGGAGGGTTTTACCGCAAGCGTTTTCTTTCTCCGCGATGCTCCCTGCAAAAACCACATGATCGTAAACGATGGAATGAAATCAAGGCCGGGCGCCAGTTCCTCTATGAAATTGAACACTGCTCCAAAAGCGCCTTTGGTACCGCCGAAACTTAAATAAAAAATAATTGCAGAAATGGGCGCCCAGATCACATCGCCGATCTCACCGAAAAACGGAATGGCATACGTAGCGTAACCGATCGCATCCATGATTATGCAGAAGGCAATAGAAGGCTGTTTTTTCATTTTGGGTTTTTTTCGAAACGCAAATTAAGCCGGAATATTATGCATGAAATGTTATTTGCTTTCAGCAACCGGGCGGTAGTTGGAAGGTCTGTGGTTTACGCTGTCATTCCGAGTGAACATCCGTTCTACAAAAGGATGAAACTTTCTAACGAGGAATCTGCAAAAATTTTCCGGTTGGTGTGCAGAATGTGCCACTCATAATTATTGAGATCGCCGATTCAACCGATGACGTAATTTGAATATCGTTCCAGCCTTCAATTAATTTTCCGGGTCTCCAATCTTACCAAAAAGTTTTTCTAATAAAAGTCAGACTTGACGTCTATTAATATCGTCGTCACCGAATGACACGATATACTTTTTGGCAAAATCAAATTATTCTCTAATTAAAAAACCACCTTGGTATGAAAAAGATAACAGTGCTCCTTGCCGTATGCATTGCGGCAAGCATTGGCTCAAAAGCGCAATGCGACAAGACCATGAAATGGACTTCCTCGAAATCCGATTTTCTGGACACAGCCGGCAATTTTCAACGTTCGAACGCCGAAACCGTTGATGTAACAACAACGCCAAAAAAGATCTCGATCGTTCGCAACAATTCAGACAAACAATTAATGAGTGGCGACGTAACCAGCTTTTCGTGCAACTGGAAAGACAAAAAAAACGGTAAAGCAAGCATCAAGGCGGTATTGGTTGAACCCGGCGGCAAGACACGCAATGCTACCATCACGATCGAAGAGGTAAACGGAAAAACAACCATCTTACTGGAGGCGCCGGAGGAAAACACCAAGATCAGGCTGAATGTCGATTCATATGAGGAAGCGAATTAAGCGAGGGTGAGCGTGAGAAAGAGCTTCAGCCTCTTCTTCACTTTTCACCTTTCAATTCACTTATTGCTCCACTTGAATTTCTTTATACCGATCACTGCGAAGGCCGCTGCATAACCTATGGTCGCAAGTAATGCCATACTTGTTTCACTATCCCATGTGGATGGCTGCATTCCTGCGGCGATCACCCTCTTTACAGTTCCATAAGGCGACCAGATAACGATTTGCTTAACCTGCTCGCCGAGGATGCCAAATTCACCAAACATTCCAACCATTATGAATAGAAAATAAACAAGCCTGCTCGTTGAATTCACTGTTTCGGGATTTTGTATCAGGCCGACGATCAGTTGGCCGAGGCCGAGATAGACGGCGCCGCCAACGATCGCAGTGAAGAACGTCAATGCATATCCTACGGGCGTAAGAGTAATGTGATCGATGTTATTACCCGCAATAAAAACAAGAATAGTCAGCAGCAGGATCATCAGCAATTGAACGATGAGCCTGCTCGTCATTATACACCATGATGGCATGGGCGCAACACGTAATCTTTGAAACACACCTTTGTCGCGGTCCCGGGCAATGCTGTTTGAATAACCCATTAATCCAACTGCGACCAACCCGATCGTTATGCATGAAGAAAGTGCGAAGGCCGCGCCAAGTTTATCGATAATACCCTGC
>DASQJI010000596.1:0-3937 GCA_035631175.1 Parafilimonas sp. | reverse complement strand
CGTGGCAAGACGAATAATAAACCTTGAAAAAGAATGCTGGTTGTTAAAGGCAATTCGCTTTGCGAGGAATGATGCAAGTTGCATGGAGGGTAAAGGTAGGTGAATGGCGAATTGTGGAGGTCAAATGTGAACTATGAATTGTGAATGTGAATTTGTCAAATCGTGAAATCCTAATTCCTATCCTAAATAAACTAATAAACCAGTTAACCACATAACCGTCCTCATACATGATGCAATAATTCTTTTAAAACTTCGGCTGCAATCGGGCTGAGCACAATGAGGTCATACAGCATCACAAATAATTTGTTGGCGATGGACTTCCAGAAACTGCGTTTTTCATGGTGTTTTGAATTGAACGTATCGATCTCATGGTCATCGCTCGGTTGTGCGATGTAAAAACGATCTTCATGTTGATGCGGCTGATCTTTTCCAGGTGTTTGACCAGGCTCTTGTTTCATTAGTGAGTTGCTGGTAGAACTGTGTAAGCTGGATTCAGCAAAGGTTCCGTTGTTAGCAGATACGAACCATGCAGCGAGGATTAAAAGCGAGCGGAGAAGGATTTTAGTTTTCATGATCTTTTGTTTTGTCATGAACCAAAATTGTCTCTCCGGGTACCCCTATATCAAGGTAGAAACCACGCAAAAAAAAGATTGCGTAAGAGTGCGTTTAAAGCATGCTTATGTATGCGTAGAAATACGTTTTTGTGGACGATGCGTAGAAATACGCAAAGAAGTTTGTGCGAGTAAGAAAGAGTTAATAGATTCGGTAAAAACTTACTAAACTTTCAAAACTTCATGTTATGAACCTTTCATTAAAACCATCTAGACTGGGATTGATTGTCTTAACGAATGGTTTCGCTGCTTGCATGTTATTATCCTGCGGCGGATCAAACAATAGCTCCACGTCGTCAAAGGATTCGACGAGCGAATTGAGCGACACATCGGCGCCGTCTTTTAAGAATGGGTTTTGCGCCGGGGACACAATGGCTAATGAACCAATAGCCCAGTTTGGCGACTCAGCATTCAGTAAAGAGGATAGTGCGAATTATTATGTTTACGAATCCAAGGTATATACGATGGAAATATCTGCAAAGGATTTATGGAAGGCATTCAATGCGTCTGACTTTCACCATATATATTTTACATTTTCTTTGAAAAATCCGTTTAAAGTTCAAGTTGAGAGCGTCGCTGATGACGGCAGTTTCACGGAAATTAACGCCACAACAATCGGAGATGCCGTTCCAATAAGGTCAACTGGTTCGGTGCCCTCCCAAAGAATGTGGGTTCGCCCGGCCAAATCATACTATAACGACGTTTGTGATTTTTTAAATGGACTTAAAAACAACGACCATATAGATCTGGAACAGAACGGAGATAACTACACAATCCGCATTAAAGCGGCGCGGGCTGAAGACCACCGTCATAACCAATATATAAGCCTGGAAGGATGGGTATTTGATAAAGGTGATAAAAGCGTAGCTCAGACATATTCAACAACTCTAAAAACAAATCCTTGTCCTTATTGCCGGTAAAAGTTTCTTTCCTGAAATATTAATTCCGTGGGCAGCTTGCGTTCGATAGGCATCGAGCTTTTAAACTGGTCAGAGGTATGGGCTCCTTTAATACCGCTGTACGTCTTCATTGCGAAAAGTCGGAATAATAAGGTTATGGCAATAATTGCCGCTTACCTTTTGACAGCCCTTTTATTGAATACTATGGCTGACGTAAGTTGGAGATTTAGACCGTGCATGCCCGATTTTTTGAAGAACAACAACTATTTGTATAACTTAAATTCGGTTTGCAGAATTATCTTCTTTAGCTTTTTCTTTCAAAAGGCGGTGGAATTATTTTCAATAAGAAGATTGCGCATTTTCTTAAGCATCTATGTGATAGCTGCCGGGATTTATCTTTCCGTAAGTAAAAGATTTCTGACTCTGAATTCTCCGCTTCACGTCTGCGAAAGTTTCATTCTTCTCTTTTTTTGTATTACGTATCTTATAAAACTTATTCGCGCAGAGCAGGCGTTTGTAGCATTTGACAGCTACCTCTTAATCATTTCCGGGCTGGCCATTTATGAATCAGTAAATTTTTTCGTCTATCTATTTTATCAATACCTTCCAGACCCCGAGAGTGAATTCGCTCATAATATTTGGTATGTTCCTGATGTAAGCTTTGTAATTTTTTGTCTTTTCATAGCCAGGGCTTTTTCAACCAGAGGGAAATTAGAAACATGAACGTTCAATATCTGATAATAATTGGAATTGGAGCAATGCTCTTACTGATCATAAGCCTGCTACTCGCTTTCAACACAAGCCAACGCAAAAAATTCCAGTACCAGCAGAACGTTCAACACCTTAAAGAAGAACAACAAAATGAACTTATCAAAGCAGCCGTTCGAAGCGAAGAAATGGAACGTCATCGAATCTCTGAAGAGCTGCACGACGAGGTGGGCGCCCTGCTCTCCGCAACGAAGCTTTACCTTGGCAACCTCCACGCCGAAAAATTTGCCGGCGACGATGCTTCTGTATATCATAAGTCTCTCGAGCTGCTCGACGATTCTATTCAAAAGGTCCGCTCCATCTCTCATAATCTTCATTCCGGCATCTTAAAGGAACTGGGGCTCAACGAAGCCCTCCATAGCTTCACGCAAAAGCTCGGGCAGGCCGGCGGCCTGGAAATTGTAACTGACCTCGATCCAAACTATAACTCAAAAAATCCGGAGAGCGACATAAGTATTTATCGCATCCTGCAGGAACTCTTCAACAACATCATCAAACACAGCAAAGCGACCAGCATCAGAATAAGTTCCCGCATACATGGCGGCCATTTACAATTCGTCATCGAGCATAACGGGAAAGGATTAACGCAGGAAGAATTTGAAAGGCTGCGGTACGAAGCAAGAGGGCTCGGATTGAAAACTATTCAAAACCGTATTATATTATTAAAGGGAAAAATTAATTTTGAAAAGAGTGGTGATCAAAACGTCATTACCTTAAACACACCTGTATCTGCATGAAACCGATTACCATTGGAATTGCCGATGACTATAAGATATTCAGGGACGGGCTGAAGCTTTGCTTCAACACTGATCCGAACCTGGCCGTTATTCTTGAAGCTGATAATGGTGAGGAACTCATGGAATCGTTGAAAACACAACAGCCCCACATTATTATCATGGATCTTAATATGCCGTTGCTTGATGGCATGGAAGCGACAAAACAGATCCGGAAAAAATATGAGCAGGTCAAGATACTTGTTGTTACCATGTACGACAACGATAAATTCATTATTCACCTCATGGAAAATGGCGCCCACGGATATTTGTTGAAAAACGCAGAGCCGAAAGAGATCATCAAAGCGATCTACGCTGTGATGGAAAATGGCTACTACTTCAACGATCTCGTAAATAAAGCCCTTTTGAAAAAGCTCGTGATGAAAAATAACCTGAAGCCTTCATTCAACCACAATATTGAACTCACTGAACGGGAACAGGAAGTTTTGAAAATGATCTGTGAAGAAAAAACGGCAGCAGAGATCGGCAAAGAGATATTTTTAAGTCCACGGTCCGTCGAAGGAATTCGTACAAGGTTGATCGAAAAAGTTGGTGTGAGAAATACCGCCGGCCTCGTGATGTTTGCAGTTAAGAATGGATTGGCGGAGTAGATTGGCGATTGCAGATTGCAGATTGAAATCGTTTCTGTCAAAACCTTGCTTCCTCCTTCCTACTGCCTACTTCCTCATTCCTAAATCATATCCAGCAGCTCATTCAACTCGCTTTCCGTTTTCACGATCACATCTCTTGCCTTGCTTCCAAGATTCGGACCCACCACGCCTGCTTGTTCGAGCTGGTCCATCAGCCGTCCTGCGCGGTTATAACCCAACTTCATTCGACGCTGTATTAACGACGTGCTTCCCATCTGGTTTTGTACGATAAGTCT
>DASQJI010000595.1:0-4444 GCA_035631175.1 Parafilimonas sp. | reverse complement strand
GGAAGCCTCTTACAAGCTCTTCGATTTTTATTCTGAAAGCGAATACCTTCTTGATTTTGAAAGTAAGGAAAACAATTTTGCTTATACGTGGTCTGAATTGGCAATAAACCCCACAGACTATTTGCGCGTGGGTATTGTAGCGCAACGAACCCGCTTATACGAAACGGAATTTGACCTCCAACGTGGTTTTCTTGCTCAATATTCTTTCTGGAAACTTACCGCCGGCGCTTATTATTTCAATCCTTTTTCAAATGATGATTTTCTTTCCGTCTCTTTGTCGGTAGACTTTTAATTTCGTCATTGTTTAGCCATGAAAAGCAAACATTGGTTCAGGGCTCCTTTCTTACTTTTTGCCTTTGTTTTGCTTTCCCTATTTGCGCTGGCGCAGAAAAAAAAGACATCTCTCAAAGATTCTCTTGATGGTGCTTTCGACATGAGTGATTACCTGATAGAAGCGCATGGTTTTATTCCCGTACCCGTCATTATTACCGAACCGGCACTCGGTGGCTTTGGTGTTGCGTTGGTTCCTGTGTTTTTAAATAAGAATCCACCTTATATCGACTCTGTCAACGGTCAGATAAAAGTGACACCCGTAGCGCCAAACATAACGGGAGGTATTGGCCTGTATACGGCAAACAATTCATGGATGGGTGCAGCATTCAGGAAAGGCACTTTTGTAAAGAGCCACATCAAATACACCGTGGGCAGCGGTTTCGCAAATATCAACATGGCCTATTATAGAAGTGTTGGTGAACTCGGCGAAAAAAAATTCAAGTTTGACATCAAAACGTTCCCGCTTTATTTCGACGCGGCAAAACGGATCGGTGTATCACACTGGTACGCGGGCATCAAATATCTTTTTCTAAGTACGAATGTCGAGTACACCGGTGATACAGTTTTCTCGCCGGATTTTGTGAAGCCAAATGAATACAAGAGCATCGTGAGCCAGTTCGGAGCGATCATTGAGCTCGACAATCGCGACAACATTTTTACTCCAAACCGCGGCATCAAAGCGCATCTTGACGTGAATCGCGCAGACAATGTGATTGGGAGTGATTTTGATTACTGGCGACTAAACTATTATAGTTATGCCTATGCAACGTTATCGGATAAGTTGATCGGTGGCCTTCGCGTGGATGGGCAGCAGGCGTTTGGCGATCCGCCATTCTTTATGTTGCCGTATATCGACATGCGCGGTGTGCCGATCAATCGTTACCAGGGCAATGCAGATATTCTCACAGAAGCAGAGTTAAGATGGGATTTTCTTCGAAGATGGAGCATTATGCTTTACTCGGGTGCGGGAAAAGCATTTGATGAATGGAACGAGTTTGGCGATGCAAAGCTTGTGGTGACATACGGAACAGGTTTCAGATATTTCATTGCGAGAAAATTCGGACTCAGAATGGGTGTCGACATCGCGAAAGGGCCGGACACGTGGGCTTATTATATTGTGTTTGGAAGCAACTGGCTGAAGTGAGGGATGTAAATTGTGAATGGTGAATGGTGAATTCCGTATCGCTGGCCCGCAACTCACAACTCACACCTCACCATTTTACCGTTAAAGTATAAACTAATAACGGAAATATTTCTTAATTGGCGGTGGATGGTATTTCTTAGCAAAAAACTTTGTATGAAACTTAAAATTATTATTCTTGCTTTACTTTTTTCAGGTGCTGTTGATGTTGCTTACTCTCAAATCTCCGACGCGGAAGCAGAAGCTGTGATCAATTTGCTGGGCGTACAAAAAAGGGAGGCTATAGCCAAATTAGTTCCGGTTGCAGGAAAGGACTCGGCTGCTTTCTGGAAAATTTATGATGAATACCAGGCAGAGAACAAAAAAACTGCAAAAGACAGGCTTGCATTATATGAACGTACGGCAAAGGCATACAATGACATGACTCCTTCGGTTGCCGATTCATTGTCTCGTCAATACTTCACAAATCGCATTGAACAGGAAAAAAGCCTGGAAGCCTATTATCAAAAGATCAAGACTGCTACGAACTCAGTTGTCGCATTTGAATTTTACCAGGCGGAAATTTATATCCTCACACAATTGAGGGCGCAGATCATGCAGCAGATCCCCACTTATGGTCAATTGGTATCTGCCTCGAAAAAATAGCCGCGGACGAAATCATCTCTGCCGCTGCTCAGGATTGTTTTTTCAGCAGGCCGTTGCTTTTTAATTCTTCGATCAAAGTTTCAGTGAATCGCTTGCTGCCTTTATTGATGTCATCGGGGTTCACCGCTTTTGTTTGAACGGAAAACAATATCTGCTGGCCAGGATAAGCATACAGATTGCTTTCGAGATAATAAGTGTTGTTGGTCGTGTAGTAACCCGGACTGTAATAACTGCCTAAAGAATAACTACAATAAGTGCCGAAGTTTCCGTAATAGGGGTAATGGGAGTAAGGATCGTAGCTGTACTCGGATGAAGGGTGATATTTTGTTTCGCTCTTTGAGTCGATCATCGTGACAGTTAGTATCGCTGTACACTTCGACTCATCGATCTTTCTGAGCAGCGCTGCTATCACAATAGAATCAGCCACGCCGGTCACCGGTGTGAAAACAGCGAGACTTGTAACCGCCCTGATACCATTCGCCTTAGCAGCCGCGGCGAGGTCATTTTCAATTGTACTTCTTGCGGCCATGTTTTGAGTTACTACCACAATGAAGACCCCGTTGTTCGGCGTGCCCTGGATTTTCTCTTTGTCAACCCATGATCCAATTATGCTAATTTTTGATGAGCTGCCGCAGCCGGTCCCTGAGATAATTGCTAATGTGATTAGGAAAGCACTAAAAATGTTGCGCATCTTTTTGTTTTTGTTTTGTGTTCAATTAATAATTGTTGAGCGAATCATAGCCACTTTGAAAATGTCAGGCATGTAACCTTGCTATAAGGATCACAACAGACCGCGAGTCAACCAAATATTTTTGTTCCACCGTAATGGCCACTTCATTCCAGTTACAAATATCAGCCGGTGATGCCAATGATGTATCAATCCAGCGCTTCCATTCTCCGCCCGGCGGCAGCACAGGCAACTCAAATTCGAGTGGCTGATGATAAGCGTTCAGCATACAATGCATCATCATCTTACCGCTGAGGGATTTTATTGTGAATGCAATGCTGCGTGAATGGTTCGACCAGTCCGGCTCGAATAACCTGATGCCATGCCATTCCACGAGCCGCTTCCTGAGCAATTGGTTTAAGCTCATACTATACTCTTGCTGTGCAGCATCACGCCGAAGCCGAACATGAATGAGGTGCTTTAAAAAACGGTGAATGTCGGCATGCTTTTCAAGCAGGCTCCAGTCGAACCAACTCAACTCGTTGTTCTGGCAGTATGCGTTGTTGTTTCCATACTGCGTCCTGCGTACTTCGTCGCCCATTAAGATCATCGGCGCGCCGATCGACGCTAATGTAAGCGCAAGAAAGTTTTTTACCTGTTTGTTTCGCAGTGATTCTATTGCGGGGTCATCGGTTGGACCTTCAATGCCGCAATTCCAACTGAAGTTATCATTCGTGCCATCGCGGTTATCTTCCCCGTTCGCTTCGTTATGTTTGTGATTGTACGATACAAGATCATTTAATGTAAATCCGTCGTGACACGTGACGAAGTTTATGCTCTGCTCCGGTTCACGTTCCTGGTGGCCAAAAATATCCGGACTGCCCACAAGCCTTGTTACAAGATTTGATACAACTCCTTCATCGCCTCTTATAAAACTTCGTACGTCATCCCGAAATCGTCCATTCCATTCCTTCCAGCTATCGCCAACAAAACTGCCGACCTGGTACAAACCTGCTGCATCCCATGCCTCGGCGATCAGCTTCACGCCTGCGAGAGCCGGATCAGATTCAATATCCCACAGCACAGGAGGATCTTCGATGGGCCTGCCCTTTTCGTCGCGTGATAAAATCGATGCAAGATCAAATCGAAAACCATCCACATGCATCTCACTTACCCAAAAATGCAAACTATCGATGATCATGCGCCGAACGATCGGCTGATTCGCATTCAGTGTATTACCGGTGCCTGAAAAGTTCGAATAAAAATTTTTGTCATCCTCGAGGATATAGTAAACAATGTTGTCAATACCACGAAACGAAAATGTCGGCCCTTCATGATTACCTTCCGCCGTATGATTAAATACCACGTCAAGGAGTACTTCAATTCCTGCCTTATGAAAAGCCTTCACCATGTCGCGAAATTCATCGAGCACATGCAAAGGATCTTTTGAAGAACTGTAACCCTGGTGTGGTGCAAAAAAAGAAACCGGACAATATCCCCAGTAGTTCACTAAGCCTTTGAGACAATCCTGTTCATCAAATTGAAAAACCGGAAGCAGTTCTACCGCTGTAATCCCAAGGTCAACGAGGTAAGGAATTTTTTCGATCACTCCTGCATACATTCCCCTTTTCGACGGCTCAACTTTTGAGTTAGGATTC
>DASQJI010000594.1:0-1611 GCA_035631175.1 Parafilimonas sp. | reverse complement strand
ACAAGTGAACTCCGCAACTTGCGCACGAATTCGTTTGTGAAAAATACCGGCGATCGTTTGCATCACGGTATTCATCCAGGCACTGCGCGCATTGATGAAAATGACTCATTGTCGTGAGATGCCTTTCATACGGCAACTCTGACATCACAGAATATCGGGGGCCGCAAATCGTGCAGGTGATGAACGGATATTGATATCGCCTGTTCGTTTTGTCGTGAAATTCATCCCGGCATTGCCCACACATCGCAAAATCGGGAGAGATCAATAAATCGGGCTCTGCATCATCTTCCCCAACACAAATAGAAAATCTATTGAAGTTCTGTTCATCAGCTTCCTGCAATAAATAAGATTGAATGATCGAGCGCGAAGGTGCGCGGTGAAGGAGTTCTTCTACAAACGTTTCCGCATTCGTTCGGCATGTGTGATTGAATATCACGTGCACGCCGTCAGCTCCATTGTTTACATATCCAAATACGTTTTTTTTCAGCGCAGATCTGTAAACATGCGGGCGAAAGCCTACTCCCTGTACACGTCCTTTGATGTGAAGATGAAATGTCAACGTTGTAATTCGAAATGCGGGTTTATAAATTCAGTTCTTCTAAAAGCACAAGCTTTGACTCCTTCTTTTCATGAAACTTTTCCATCAGCCACTCGCACCATTGATCCATGCCGTCACCTTTTAATGCTGATAACAAAAATGTTTGTATATCGGCATTCACTTCATGGGCGTCCTGTATTGCGGCATCAACTGAAAAAGGCACATATGGCAGAAGGTCTGATTTTGTAACCAACATAATATCCGTTGTGAGAAACATGCTTGGATATTTTTTTGGCTTGTCATCGCCTTCGGTGCAGGAGACCAGCGTAACGCGAATGTCTTCCCCGAGGTCATACGACGCAGGGCATACAAGGTTGCCTACATTTTCGATAAAAAGTATCTCAACATCATTCAGTCCCAGGGATGGCAATGCCTGCGCGATCATCTGCGCTTCGAGATGACACGTTCCGCCCGTTACGATCTGCAGAGCTTTCGTGCCATGCCGACGAATTCGATCGGCATCGCGTTCAGTTTCAAGATCGCCCTCAAGCACTGCGATTTTTACTTTATCCCGTAATCTTTTTATAGTCTCCTCCAGCAAGCAGGTTTTGCCACTGCCGGGCGACGAGACAAGATTTAAGAGGAGGATATTTTTGTTTTTCATTTGGTCCCGGATCAATTCGGCAACCATATCATTAGCTTTCAATAAACTTATTGAAACATCATGAGCTTTTAATGTGCCCACCGCTTTATTGGTTAACTTCTTCATGTTCTGGTTCCTCCAAAATTATTTTATGTATCAACAGCTCTTTCCCCTGCGTGACATTCCCCACGGGCTCTCCGCACGCCGGGCAAACAAATTTGTATTTCCCGACCCTGAAGCTGCAGCCACAATTTTTGCATTGAGCGTGCACTTCCACAACATCGATGACTAACTCAGCATTTTGAAAAGGTGTGTCAGCGATCATAATACTAAAAACATTCATCAATATTTCCGGTTCTATACATGACAATACGCCGACCTTTAAATGGATCTCCCTGATTTTTTCAAAGTCGCTTTTATCAACTTCCGC